>NZ_LVWH01000036.1:0-8322 GCF_001909045.1 Paenibacillus sp. P3E
ATAATAATGTGTATATATATATTCGTGATTCCAGTCAGGAGATGAATGCATTGGGAAATTGATTCAGAAAGGAACTGTTGTTGCTGCAATAGCCGACATTTTGAACAAACGAAGGAGGTGGGCCTATCCGCCTGAATCGTGGAGACGGTGGATAGGAGTATAAATTGAGCGACCCTTTACCCGGTATATTACATGTAGGTCTTATTATATTGCTGGTTCTGTTAAATGGCTTTTTTGTTTCGGTTGAATATGCGATGGTGAAGGTAAGAAGCGGACGCATAGATTCCCTGATGGAGGAAGGCAGCAAACAGGCAGTGGCAGCAAGTAATATCGTACACAATCTGGATGGTTATCTGTCCGCCTGTCAGCTTGGCATTACTCTTGCTTCTCTGGCACTTGGTTGGCTGGGAGAACCGGCGATCGCTACGATTGTGGGACCCATTGTAACAAGCCTAGGATTTGGCGAAACTTCAGTGTATGTGATTTCGCTGATTATTGCTTTTATGTTCATCACGGTTCTGCATATTGTACTCGGAGAACTTGCTCCCAAGACAATTGCAGTGAACAAAGCTGAAGCGGTACTTCTGCTAACCGCAGGTGCGATGAATGTTTTTTACCGGATCATGTATCCTTTCATCTGGATCGTTAAAGGTCTGGCCAGCGGTCTGCTGCGGATTTTCCGCTTATCGCCTGCCTCGGAGCTGGCTACAGCACATACGGAGGAAGAAATCCGCATCCTAATGCAGGAGAGCAACAAGAGTGGACTGATCGATAATACAGAAATGACCTTGGTGGATAATATCTTCGAGTTTGCCGATACGATGGCTCGCGAAATTATGATTCCGCGTACAGAAATGATCTGTCTGAACAATAATCTGACGGTTGAAGAAAATATGGAGATTGCCTTTGACGGGATGCGTACAAGATATCCGGTCTGCGACGGTGATAAGGACCACATTCTGGGCTTTATTCATATCAAGGATCTGATCCGGGACAATGCACCCAAATACAATGAACTGATTCGTCCCATTCTTACCGTTCCAGAATCGATTCAGATTAGTGCACTGCTCAAAGTAATGCAGCGTGCGAAGACGCAAATCGCTATTCTGATCGATGAATACGGCGGCACCTCCGGCATGGTTACGCTTGAAGATATCATGGAGGAGATCGTTGGTGAAATTCAGGATGAATTTGACGAGGAGCGCCCTGGGGTAGAGAAGCTGGGAGAGAACGAATTCTCCATTGACGGTTTGATGCTGATTGAAGAGATCAACGACCGGCTGGGGTTGAACATGGAAACGGATGATTATGATACCATCGGCGGCTGGTTGTATTCCAAGCTTGAAGTAAACCCGCCGCAAAAAGGCCAGACATTCGAATTTGATAATCATTTATTTGCGGTAGAAGAAACAGACAACAAACGGATATCCCGTATTAAAGTAATGAAAGTCGAGTTTTTGGCTGAAGAGGCTGGGGCTTGATCAAATCATAGAAGTTGATCCATGACATGGCGTCAAGAAAGGCGCTGTGTCTTTTTTTGTATAAAAAATCCCTTGGAATAGGGATGTGGAGCAGGTTACTGCAAGTCATAATGAATTGAAAATGACTCTCCGGTGGATGCTTCCCGCATATGGTCGGATAACGCCAGAGGAGGGGGAGTGTTTTCAGCCTCAGGATCCATTTACGGCGAGCCTTCTCATCAACAAAGAACTTCGGGGCGTTAGGATAATAAGAATGTAATGAGAAGTCTGAGGTGGTATGAATGAAGGTTTGCCAATGTGAGAGTTTTAATTATATAATTTTAAAGGAAATACCATCATTTCAACAGTCCCGCCGGGACAGAAAGGAACTCTCATTTGAACAAATCTAAAAAAAACAGTGTCATGGTTCCCCAAATGAGTAAAGCGGAGAAACGCAGGGCAGAGCAGGAACAGCAGAAGCAGAAAACGAGAATTCTGATTATTAGCACAGTAGCCATTGTAGTGATTATTTTCACCCTTCTTTTTATACTTGCGTCGAAGGATTCATCTTCAAATGCAGGTTCAGGCAAAGCGGTTGACTTCAATTACAGTGAACTGCCAAGACTAGGTAAAGCAGATGCACCCGTTAAAATCGTTGAATTCGGTGATTTCAAATGTCCGGCGTGCTCCAATTTTGCAGGTGTCATCAAGCCACAGCTGGCTCAGGAATATGTGAATCAGGATAAGGCTGCTATATACTTCGTAAATATGGCCTTTATCGGTCCGGATTCCGAGACAGCCTCCCTGGCAGCCCTGTCTGTATACCATCAGAACAGTGAAGCTTTTTGGACGTATTACGATGCGATTTATGCCAATCAAGGGGATGAAAAAGCAGAATGGGCTACAGAGGAATTCCTGGTGAATCTGGCTGAGAAACAAAAGCTGCCAATCGATCTGGATCTGTTGCGTAAGGATATCAAGGAGAAGACCTATGAGAGTGAGCTGCAACGTGATATCAGTCTTGCCAAGGCTTCAGGAGTTACTTCCACACCTACTGTATTTATCAATGGACACAAAGTAGATGAGCCTTTCAAAATGGAAGCCATTAAGGCACAGATTAAGTCCGCGTCCGAAGCAGTGAAGGCCGAGTGATGAAGTTCTCTATGTTCTGCAGACGCCACTGTCTCTATCTGGCCTGGTTTGTATCTGTTATTGCAGTAGCGGGAAGCTTATATCTAAGTGAAGTGCTGAAATATGAGCCTTGCAAGCTATGCTGGTTCCAGCGTATCTTCATGTATCCGCAGCTGATTCTCCTGGGAGTAGCTACATACCGGAATGACAAAAAAATTATTCCCTATGTACTTCCATTAAGTCTTATTGGGGGCAGTATTTCTATTTATCATTATGCTGAGCAGAAGATTCCCGCACTTAGCAAGGTGCTCCCGTGTACAATTGGCGTACCCTGTAATAAAGATTATCTGAATTTTTTTGGGTTCATTACGATTCCACTGCTTGCGCTGATCGCCTTTGCTCTAATCACGATTTTGCTCTGGACCGGACGTAAAGAGGACACAGTAGAGTAGCTGAAGCCACTGCAGAATTTAGAGCACAAATCATTCCTGAAATTTCAGACACAAATGAGGTTCAAAACCCTGAAAAAACACGTGATGACGGGATAATCGCAGAGAATGAAAGATCGCGTTATCTCTCATCTTGGTTTTGCGTAAATTGGATGTTTTTTCATTCTTTTTTCATTTTTTTCACCGCTTTACGGAAGACGTATTGTAGACTATCATTAGACCTTGTGAGAAGTTGAATATGCGCTGAATTTTCCGTATGGAAAAACGGGGGAACCAACATTGGCCTAAGCGCCAAAGGGGTGAATCGGGAACGGTCCGGAAGGGCTGCAACCGTAGGGCTACCACAGCCCGAATCCGCCAGCTAACCTCGTAAGCAATGGTGGGATAATGACGATGCGTAAGCATGCGGATCATTTCCGTATGCTTATTTTTGTGCCTGCATTTATGAAATCCACCAATGAAAACAGCGCACGGTATTACCGTTTCAACGTAAGCAAAGAGAGGAACTGTTATTACAATGGTAAGCAAGGTAAAACGACTATTGATCGGGCGTCCGATGAAGTCGAACGAACTAGATCATGAAAAGTTATCCAAGGTGAAAGCACTGGCTGTCCTGTCTTCTGATGCGCTATCGTCTGTAGCCTACGGAACGGAACAAATCCTGATTGTACTGGTGGCCGCAGGCTTCACAGCCATCTGGTACTCATTGCCAATCGCATTAGCCGTATTGGGCTTGCTGGCTATTTTGATTTTATCCTATCGTCAGACCATCTTTGCTTATCCGCAGGGCGGAGGCGCGTATATCGTAGCCAAGAGCAACCTCGGGGTTCCTACCGGACTCCTTGCTGGCGGATCGCTCCTGGTAGATTATATTCTGACCGTAGCGGTTAGTGCATCAGCGGGTACGGATGCGATCACATCCGCTTTTCCAAATCTTCATAATCATAGTGTGTTAATCGCCGTAACCGTTATTCTGCTCTTGACTATTGTCAATCTGCGGGGCGTTACGGAATCTGCATCTTTCATTGCAATTCCTGTGTATTTATTCGTGGTATCGATCTTCGTGTTGATCATTGCAGGGGTATTCAAATATGCTACTGGCGGAGCCCATGCTAATGTCCCTGAGATTGGGGCAGCGGTATCGAATGTAAGTTTGTTTTTACTGCTTAAGGCTTTCAGCTCCGGCTGTTCGGCTCTGACAGGGGTAGAGGCTGTATCGAACGCCATTCCAAACTTCAAGGCGCCTGCGGAGAAAAATGCAGCCAAGACTTTGATGTTGATGGGAATTATCCTGGGAAGTATGTTTACCGGAATCACACTGCTTGCCTACTGGTACGGAATTACACCGGATACCAAAGCCACGGTTGTATCCCAAATTGCTGAATCTACTTTTGGACGTGGCGGTTTGTACTTTTTCATTCAAGGGATTACAGCTGTGATTCTGTTCCTGGCGGCCAATACAGCTTATTCCGCTTTCCCGCTGCTGGCGTTTATGTTCGCCAAAGACAAGTACCTGCCCCATGCATTTATGGTCCGCGGTGACCGCCTGGGCTTCTCAAATGGTATTATCTTTCTAGGTGTATTATCAGCCCTTCTTGTGGCTGCTTTTCATGGAAATACCGAAAGTCTGATTCCTTTGTACGCGGTGGGTGTATTTATTCCGTTTACGCTGTCCCAGCTTGGGATGATGGTGCACTGGTATAAAACCAAACCTAAAGGCTGGCAGAATAAATTTACCGTGAATACGGTGGGGATGCTAACTACTCTGACGATTACTCTGATCTTCATTATTACGAAGTTCTCCAGTGTCTGGATGGCTTTTATCTTCCTGCCCGTTGTAATGTTCGTATTCCACCGTATACACCGCCATTACCTCAATACCGCCGATCAGCTGCGTATTTGTCCGGCAACGGATAAACCCTGCATCAAAGGAAGCACCGTGGTTGTTCCTGTCTCGGGTGTGACACGAGCTGTACTGCATTCGATCAGCTATGCCAAGTCCTTAACGGATAATGTGGTGGCCGTCTATGTTGGGTTCGATGAAGAAGAAATTAACAAAATGGAACAAAAGTGGGAGGAATGGAATCCGGGAGTGCGCTTGATTGTTCTACGTTCCCGCTACCGCAGTATTCTGCGCCCACTGGTCAAATTTATTGAAACAGTCGAGTGGAAGACCGCTTCAACCGATCATATTACAGTACTTATTCCACAGTTCGTTACCAAGCATTGGTGGCAGGCAGTTCTGCATAATCAGACCAGCTTGTTCATTCGTTCTTATCTGATGAATCAAAAAGATATCGTAGTAGCAACAGTGCCTTATCATTTGCACAAATAAGATGAATTTCATAGCACGGCAGTTTCCGGATATTTCGGGAGCTGCCTTTTTTCATGGTATTATTAGGAATAATCAGAACAGTTCAAGGGGAGATTTTTATGGCAATCTATTTCATAATCTATCATATTCTGAAAGGATTAGAATGGACGAACAAAAGCAGGAAGGCATTTCCGGCATCTTATACTAGTATTCATAAAGTAGAGTATTGCAGTGAGACATGGGAAATTTCTCTGGAAAACTTAACAGAGCATCTGTGAAGAAGAACGGGTACTGCAAAAAGAAAATATTTTTATTGACATAGAGAATGAGAATCAATATCATTTAATGAGGCGCGGCGAAGATATACAACCCTCTGAAGCAATTAGATTCTACATATACAGGATTTTATAAATCTACGGTGCTAATTTGCTCTACCTGAGAGAAGAGATCCCTGTGAAACCATAAAACTTTAGGGAGTGAAGATAATGTCGGATCGATTGAACACAGATCAGTTAAGTATTGGGTATGCGGAGGCATTGATTGTCAAAGGACTGAACCTGTCTCTTCCAACAGGGAAAATCACTGCGCTAGTAGGGGCAAACGGCTCAGGGAAATCTACCATTCTCAAGACGATGGCACGTATCATGAAGCCTAAGAGCGGCAGCGTGATGTTGGACGGCAAGTCGATTCATAACCTGTCTACCAAAGAAGTAGCCCGGCAACTGGCGATCCTGCCGCAGAATCCCACTGCACCAGACGGACTTACGGTATCTGAGCTGGTGAGCTATGGGCGTTATCCACATCAGAAGGGCTTTGGTACGCTTACTTCTGAGGACCGCAGCATTATCGCAAATGCGATCTCGGTAACGGGTATGGAAGAGTTCCACGACCGCCCAATTGACCGTCTATCCGGAGGACAACGCCAGCGGGCTTGGATTGCAATGGCTCTGGCGCAACAGACCGATATTCTTTTCCTGGACGAGCCGACAACTTTTCTTGATATGGCTCACCAGCTGGAGGTTCTACAACTGCTGCAGAAGCTTAATCAGGAAGAAGGGCGCACCATAATTATGGTGGTGCATGATCTGAATCATGCCTCCCGTTATGCCCAGCATATGGTAGCAATCAAATCCGGGAATGTGATTAGTGAAGGGGCACCGGCTGAGGTAATGACGCCAACTGTACTGCGTGAAGTATTCGGGATTGAAGCGGATATTGTCCCTGATCCACGGACAGGAGTGCCACTCTGTCTGCCTTATGAATTGGCAGCATACAAAGCGGTGTGAATTCCTTAAGAACCAGCCTTCGCACAAGGTGAGGTTATAAACGTGAAATGTAACTCATAATGATTATATATGCAGCTGGCCACAGGCTCCCGTCATTGACAAGGGAGCCTGTTCGTTGTTAAAGTTGTGGTTGCCCTGGTTAAATCCCACCTTCCTTAATTGCATATAAATAACGGGGCTCGCTCTTATAGTGAATCAAGGGACATTATTTTTATAGAGTCAAAGGAGCAAAGAACATGAATATCAGCAAAATATATGAGGATCTGCAGCAGCTGGTTCCGACGGGCATGGTGAAGCAGCGTGAGACGCTGGAGAGTTATGTGTTCACACGTATGGGAGGTCAGGCTGATATCCTGGCAGCACCTGCGACGTACGAGGAACTTCAGTCCATTGTTACATATGCCCGTGTAAATGAAATCCCGTTGACCGTTCTGGGTAATGGATCGAATGTCATTATCCGTGACGGCGGGATCCGTGGGATTGTCCTGCATACAGCTGACTTAACCGAAATGGGACTAAGGGACAATCTGCTCTATGCCCAGTGCGGTGCAAAGATCATCGAAGTATCCAGATTTGCCTTAGAGAAGAAACTTACAGGCCTAGAGTTCGCCTGCGGAATTCCGGGAACTGTAGGCGGAGCTCTATATATGAATGCTGGTGCCTACGGTGGAGAGGTTAAGGATGTGCTGCAAAGTGCACTTGCCATCAGCAAAGCGGGACGGCTAGTGACACTCCAAGGTGACGAACTGGAATGGGGTTACCGCAAAAGTGTCTTTGCCAGCGGCGAATTCATCGTGCTGGAGGCCCGATTTGCATTGCAGCCAGGTGATCCTGTGAGTATCAAGGCGGCCATGGATGATTTGACGCACCAGCGTGAATCCAAGCAGCCGCTGGAATACCCATCATGCGGAAGTGTCTTCAAGCGCCCTCCAGGAAGGTTCGCCGGACAGTTGATTCAAGAGAGCGGACTTCAGGGAATAAGAATCGGGGGAGCCGAAGTGTCGCGCAAGCATGCTGGATTCATTGTGAATACCAATCATGCCACGGCCAAGGATTATATTGGTTTGATTCATCATGTTCAGTCTGCGGTTAAGGATAAATTCGGAATAGAGCTGGAGACGGAAGTTAAGATTATTGGAGAAGAGTAACATATTACAGGACGCAGTTCATATACCGCGTCCTGTTTTTTTGTATGGAGCATTGTTGCCTGAGAATGAGTGTATTCAGCTTTTGGAGATGGAATATTTGGCTCTGTCTGTCCGCAGTTCAACCTGACCGTCATGAACTGTATCCAGTTGAAGCCCGCTGACAGCAATCTCGTAATTCAGCTGGGGCAGTGGTACAAGCTTGCCATCCCTGTTCAATGTATTGCCTGTGCCCCGCAGAATCAGTGCACTGTCCAGATATTCATCAATAACATCTTCGGCATCACGATAATCCACGGTTTCCAGATTGAAGTGGACGGTGTCCAGGTCTTTCATCTCCTGTTTGTCAATCACCAGGGTTTCGCCCCCTTGGGCGGTCAGCCAATCCATTAATTTCTGTACACTTTGATCCATCAGTTGATCCCATCCTTATCAAGAAGATTATAGAAATTAAGTTACCCTTTTCTTCGAAATTGAATCCAGTCTTCTGAATACTGCTTTTAGTTGGATAATGGAATATAATTTAATTACTTTAAT
>NZ_LVWH01000037.1:0-107968 GCF_001909045.1 Paenibacillus sp. P3E
TTGCCTACGTGTTACTCACCCGTCCGCCGCTAAGCTTATCCCGAAGGATAAGCTCCGCTCGACTTGCATGTATTAGGCACGCCGCCAGCGTTCGTCCTGAGCCAGGATCAAACTCTCCAAATTGGTATTTAGAAAGAGCGATTGCTCATTTTGAAACATCTGACGAGAATAAAATATTCTCTATTTTTGGATCTCACTTGTGTGAAATCCCACTCACTCGTTGTTCAGTTTTCAAAGATCAAGCTCGTCGTCGGCGCCGATTATCTCGTCACCAGCAACTCTTATAATATATCACGTTCGACCGAGTAATGCAAGCTCTTTTTTTCAACTTCTTTTCGAGCTCGGCGTTGATGTTTCATGGCCGGAATAAGAATATACCATGTACAGAGTTTCATTGCAAGCATTATTTTTAAGATACATCTTAAAAGGCTGCCCCATACTTAACCACCGATTGTTACAGCAGCTAAAAAGGGAAGCAGCCTTAGGGACAAACAGCTTTGACAGCTTTAAGCAATAATCTCTTGGATATACAACTCCCGCTCCAGCATTAAATTAACGATTGCACTTTCCACTTGCACCATCGGGCGGGTGGGATTACTACGATCTGTAAAAATAATTTCACCGTGGCGACCATCACTAAGACGTATTCTTGTACCGTTGTATAGGTTAGTTGTTTTCTGAATGAACGTTTGGACAAT
Source organism: Paenibacillus sp. P3E (assembly GCF_001909045.1). NCBI lineage: Bacteria > Bacillati > Bacillota > Bacilli > Caryophanales > Paenibacillaceae > Paenibacillus > Paenibacillus sp. P3E. The sequence goes on from NZ_LVWH01000037.1 coordinate 699, forward strand.
GACAGGATCAAGTTTACCAAAGCTCTCTGTAAGCAGCTGCTCCAATACAAGGTAAGGTGACTGTGCCCTTCTATAGGCCTTTACAAGTGTCATGGCATGGAATATATCTGCAACCGCAACAATCTTGGCATAGAAGTGGATCTGACTGCCTTCCATATGGAGCGGATAACCTGACCCGTCAATTTTCTCATGATGCTGCAGCGCAGCCAGTCGAACACCTTCATTGATAGCCGTAACATTACGCAGCAGCTGGTATCCATAGGTTGTGTGCCTGCGGACTTCCTCTATCTCAGGAGGAGTCAACGGCGTTGGCTTTTGCAGCAGGGCAGCATCTACCTTGACATTACCTATATCATGCAGCAAACCTGCAAAAGCACACTGCATCCAATCCTTTTGTGGATATCCGCACCACTGGGCGATTTTATAGGAGGTTAAAGCAGAGAGTACTGCATTGTGATAATTATATTCCTGTTCCAGATGAACGCGTGGTGCAAATTTCAGTACATGATAGTCCTTCAAGTGGCTGATTAGAGCTTCTAACTGACTTCGTAATTCCAATATAGGGAGTGGGGCGGCGGCAGCCGACGCATAGCTTTTCTTAACAAGCGTCACCATCTTCTCATACTCATCATGAAGTGGAGAATTGCTTTTGACCAGCTGAGATTCATTAATTACAGCACCAGACTTTACCGAAGTTGTCTGCTTTGTTGCTTTGGCTGTATCAGGAGCAGTGCTCTCTCCCAGAGCACCTTCTATCTCTATTTGTTGAATCAAAAAGGCCTGCAGGATTTCAATATCCCTCGGCAATATAATTTTCCCTTTGGTGAACAGAACGCCACCCAAAGGTGTGACTACATCCTTAATAATTTTTGTACCTGGCTTAACTTCCCCTACCATTATGCTTGGCATACATTCAGCCCCTCTGTTTCAGTGACACTTATGTTCAGTAATTTTACTTCCCTAATTATAGTATGGATAACCTCAAGCGACTAGATGGAGTAAGGTGTTTCCTTAAAAATTAATTCCAGTGATATATACATTTCAACCCCATGTACGCAAAAAGAGCATGAGTCTCTGCAAACAGAAACCCATGCTCTCCATGATAAATTTATTCGAGATTATCTTCTTCATTATCGGAAACAGCTTCGGACTGACCTTCTTCAACAGTTCCTTCTGCTGATGCATCCAGAATCTCTTCTCCGTTCTCTTGTTCCGAGAACTCATCTTCTTCATTCTTATCGGCTCTGCAGAGCGTGGCCACTGCATCATCTTCACGGATATTAATCAGCTTGACCCCTTGGGCATAACGGCCCATGGTAGAAATGCCATCCATGCTGGTACGGATCAGAGTGCCACTCGTCGTGATGATCATGAGGTCCTCATCTTTTTTGACAACCTTCAGTCCGACTACCGGACCGTTTTTGTCAGTAAGATTAATGGTCTTGATCCCCTTACCGCCACGGGTTTGGGAGCGATAGTCAAGGGCAGGGGTACGTTTACCATAACCCTTGGTGGTAACAATCAGTACCTCAAGCTCCTTATCTACACAATCCATCCCAATGACCTGGTCATTCTCATCCAGTGAAATACCTTTAACACCAGTTGCGCTGCGTCCCATAGAACGAACATCGTTCTCAGAGAACGTAATCGACATCCCGCGTGCCGTACCAATAATCAGGTTCTGCTCACCGTCTGTCAGCTTCACCTCGATCAGTGAATCCTCCTCACGGAGATTGATCGCAATCAATCCGCCTTTACGGATATTGTTGTAATCCTCAAGAGGTGTCTTCTTCACGATCCCTTCACGGGTAGCAAAGAACAGATATTTGTCACTGTCGGCATCTTCTACTTGGATGACAGCGCTAATCTTCTCACCCTGCTCAATCTGAATCAGGTTAATGATTGGTGTTCCCCGGGCAGTGCGTCCCAGCTCAGGAATCTCATACGCTTTGATCCGGTAGACCTTACCTTTATCAGTAAAGAACATCAGATAATTGTGGGAATTGCTTACAAAGAGATGCTCCACAAAGTCCTGATCCTTGGTATCCATCCCTATAACACCACGGCCTCCGCGTTTCTGGCTGCGGTAGGTGCTAACAGGCAGACGCTTGATATAGCCGGTATGCGTAATGGTGATGACAACCTCTTCACGCGGGATCAGATCCTCATCGAGGATACTTTCTTCACCTACCGTGATTTCCGTACGGCGGTCATCAGAATACTTATCCCGAATCTCCTGAAGCTCGTTGCTGATAATCTCCAGTACCAAATGCTCATTAGCCAGAATTTCACGGTACTCCGCGATCTTGGCCAAAAGCTCGTTATACTCGTTCTCAATCTTTTCCCGTTCCAACCCGGTCAGACGCTGCATCCGCATATCAAGAATGGCTTGTGCCTGTTCTACGCTGAGGCTGAATGTGCTCATTAAGCCATCTCTTGCAATATCCGTCGTACGGGAGGCACGGATTAAAGCAATAACCTCATCCAGATGATCCAGCGCGATCCGAAGACCTTCCAGGATATGTGCCCGTGCTTCAGCCTTCTTAAGATCAAAAACAGTCCGCCGACGGATAACTTCTATCTGGTGCTGCAAATAGTGGTATAGCACATCACGGAGATTAAGAGTCTTTGGTTCGTTTTCAACGATAGCAAGCATGTTAATTCCAAATGTAGACTGCATCGAGGTGTGTTTGTAAAGATTGTTCAGCACAACGCTCGGGTTCACATCACGTCTCATCTCAATAACTACACGCATGCCGTTGCGGTCGGACTCATCACGCAGATCTGTAATGCCTTCAATCCGTTTTTCACGAACTAATTCAGCGATCTTCTCCACCAATCTGGCTTTGTTGACCTGGTAAGGCAGCTCACTAACAATGATTCGCGCTTTTCCGTTATTCTCTTCAATATGTGCTTTGGCTCGCATTGTAACCGATCCGCGGCCAGTCCGATAAGCTTGACGAATACCTTCACGGCCCAAAATATAACCGGCCGTTGGGAAATCCGGACCTTGAATATATTCCATGAGTTCCATGGGTGTAATATCAGGATTCTTGATCATAGCCTGTACACCATCAATAACCTCTCCCATATTATGAGGAGGAATATTGGTAGCCATACCAACAGCGATACCTGATACCCCATTTACAAGCAGGTTCGGATAACGGGCTGGTAATACTACCGGCTCATTCTCTTCACCATCATAGTTGGGCGCGAAATCAACCGTTTCTTTGTTCAGATCGCGAAGCATTTCACCGGCAATTTTGGAGAGCCGGGCTTCGGTGTACCGCATTGCAGCAGCCATGTCCCCGTCAATAGAACCAAAGTTCCCGTGACCATCCACGAGCATATACCGCATTGAGAAATCCTGCGCCATACGTACCATCGTTTCATAAACAGCAGAGTCCCCGTGAGGATGATATTTACCAATTACCTCACCGACGATTCTGGCAGATTTCTTATGAGGTTTATCGGCAAACATTCCAAGTTCCGACATTGCAAACAAAATGCGTCGGTGGACAGGCTTAAGTCCGTCCCGCACATCCGGCAAAGCCCGGCTCACAATGATGCTCATCGCATAATCCATAAAGGATTCGCGCATTTCCACACCAATGTCCCGATCTTTGACTTGCGGGTTATTTTGTTCAGCCATGAGTTGCTGGACCTCCTTCAGTTAAAAACCGCTACCCTTTATTATATTACTTTCACAAAAGTAGCACAATTAAACATGATAGCCTTTTATCTTCTATAATGATTTTCTTTTAGTGGGATACGGGTATACGCCCTCTCAGCCAATGGCCTCAGTACATAGACTGTAATGACAGGAAGAATGACCTTATAGCCCTGTTTTTGTCCTAAAAGACATAGCCCCATATCCTTATATTATAGCACTGTTTGGGTGGCTTGTCCTGACATTTCAGTATACCTAGCGCCAGACCCTATGTATATGAAATCCATTATTACGACGAGCAGATGAGTAATGGATATCCTATCTACATGAAATAAACTAGGGGATTGATTGCTCGTAATACTTTGAAGGAGGTAGATCATGAGGATTCAACGGGTATCCAGCAAATGGTCCAAGACAAAAGTCATTCTACAAAACCGTCAGCTGGCTATATTCATCCCCGAAACGCGAAAATATAGTCAAGAGGCGTTAATTGAACTGCTTGAGATCTATGGAACAGTATATATTAAGCCAGATCGGGGCACCTATGGCAGCGGCGTAATGAGGGCAGAACAGCGCACGGTTCATTTAAGCCCGAGTATCCATCAGCCCGGCAATGACTGCGCTCCAAACCATGATATGGAGAATAGCAAAATAATCGTTGAACAAAAGGTAATATATATTCTTCGTTACGCAAAAGATGTAGAAGCTTTTTCCTCACTACAAGAGCTGCATGCAGCATTATTGCTGCGGATTAAAGGTCGTATATATTTGATTCAGCAGGGCATTGATCTACTACACCATCAGGACCGGCCCTTTGATCTAAGGGTACTTACGCAAAAAAACCTGTCAGGAGCTTGGGAAACGACGGGGATGCTGGGGAGAGTAGCCGCACCGCAAAAAGTAGTCACCAATTATCATAGTGGGGGCAGTATTTTTTCCGTCCACCATCTGCTTAAAGAACATATGAGTCCACTTGAACTGAAAACAACTATTCAGCAGTTGAAATCATTGGGAGTAAAAATTGCTACGCAGCTAGAAACTGCTTATCCGGATCTTAAAGAGATTGGACTTGATGTGGCTATGGATCCGCATCATGATCTCTGGCTACTGGAGGTCAATACACTTCCATCCATTATTGTGTTCAGCCGCTTTCAGAATAAGTCAATTTACCGTAAAATCCGCCTTTATGCAGTAGCATACGGGAGATTAAAAAGAACCCGCTCCTTGATTTACCGGCGCAAATTGGAAAAAAGAAGATAAAAAATAAGAACCTCCGCATTCTCATATTTATTACAAATAGAGAAAACGGAGGTTCACTATAACAGCCTACAAATATTAGATATCCAGATTTCTTACGGATTGAGCATGCTCCTGGATAAATTCGCGACGCGGCTCAACATTATCGCCCATTAGCGTATCAAAGATTCCGTCGGCCAGAATCGCATCCTCAATGGTAACCTGCAGCATCATACGACTCTCAGGGTCCATAGTTGTATCCCAGAGCTGTGTCGCATTCATTTCCCCAAGACCTTTATAGCGTTGAACGTTAACTTTAACATTCTCGCCGAAACTGGCAATAATCTCATCCCGCTCCTTCTCAGTTTGAGCATAGCGGATGACCTTGTTACGTTCAACCTTAAACAGTGGCGGCTGAGCGATATAAATATAGCCTGCTTCGATAATTTTTCGCATGTATCGGTAGAAGAACGTTAGCAGCAAGGTTCTGATATGCGCTCCGTCAACGTCCGCATCGGTCATGATGACAACCTTGTGGTAACGGGCCTTTGACAAATCGAAGTCATCACTGATACCGGTTCCCAATGCCGTGATAATTGCCCGAATTTCAGCATTGGACAGTATACGGTCGAGGCGTGCCTTCTCAACATTCAGGATCTTCCCGCGAAGCGGTAGAATCGCCTGGAAATGCCGGTCACGTCCCTGCTTGGCGGAACCGCCGGCGGAGTCCCCTTCGACGATGTACAGCTCGCTGATAGAAGCATCCTTGGAGGAGCAGTCAGCCAGCTTGCCCGGCAGGGCACTTACTTCAAGCGCACTCTTGCGGCGGGTCAGCTCACGGGCCTTGCGGGCTGCTTCGCGGGCACGGGAAGCCTGCATGGATTTCTCCAGCACACGCCGGGAAACTGCCGGATTCTCCTCCAAAAATTCCTGCAGTTTTTCTCCGAAAAGGGACTCCACAATACCACGCACTTCACTATTGCCCAGCTTGGTCTTGGTTTGGCCTTCGAATTGAGGCTCAGGAATTTTGACGGAAATGATCGCCGTTAGACCTTCACGCACATCATCACCGGTAAGGTTGGAGCTGCTGTCCTTAATTACTCCGGTCTTGCGGGCATAGTCATTGATGATTCTGGTTAATGCACTCTTGAAGCCGGATTCATGAGTCCCGCCCTCATGCGTATTAATATTATTGGCAAAAGAGTAAATGTTCTCTGTGTAGGAATCGTTATACTGCAGAGCAACTTCCACCGCAATCATATCACGCGAGCCTTCCACGTAGATTGGGTTCTCGTGCAGCGCTTCTTTTTTCTCATTCAGATATTTCACATATTCTACGATACCGCCCTCGTATTTGAAAACATTCGATGCTCCCGTTCTTTCATCCAGCAGCGAAAGCTCAATACCTTTGTTCAGAAAAGCCAATTCGCGAACACGGGTAAGCAGGGTCGAATACTCAAACACAGTGGTTTCTGTGAAAATCTCCGGATCTGGATGGAACGTTGTAGTCGTACCCGTCTCATCGGTATCACCGATAACCCTGATATCATATTGCGGAGCACCGCGTCTATATTCCTGCTGGTAGATATGACCGTCGCGCTTAACGTTCACAACCACCTTTTCGGACAAGGCATTCACGACAGATATCCCTACACCATGCAGACCGCCTGATACTTTATATCCGCCACCGCCGAATTTCCCTCCCGCATGCAGGACAGTCATAACAACTTCGAGCGTGGACTTCTTCAGCTTTGCATTCTCTCCGACAGGGATACCCCGCCCATTATCAATTACAGTAACACTATTATCTTCATGAATCTTCACTTGAATCCGGTCGCAATAGCCTGCCAGCGCCTCATCGATACTATTATCGACAACCTCCCAGACCAAATGATGCAGACCTTTGGCGCTAGTAGAGCCGATGTACATGCCGGGACGTTTCCGAACTGCCTCCAGCCCTTCCAGTACCTGAATCTGGCTCTCATCATATGTCGGTTGATTCATTGACATGCCTTCACCTACTTCTTTCAGATTATCTCTTGTACATCATACAACGTTATATTTCCAACAAAATTTTGGCTCGTTTTTTGAGAGTGGAGGAGGAGATAGGGGAGTAATATACAGTATTTTTGGTTACGACAATGGACTTCGCTTCCTCTTCACCGATTCGTTCCAGTTTTTTGTCCTGCTCGGAATGAATAATGAACTGCTTCGATACCTTGGAAGATTTCTCAATCGAGATATCAAATATAGCAATTAACTCTGAGGATCGAATAATCTTTTCCCCGCCCAAATGAATATACATGGTATTCCTCCGCTCTTTAGATCTCCACTTTCCCGTCATGCACATGATATAGGCTTGCGCCTTTTAGTTTATCGGCACTCAGACTTTCAACCCCGGTGGCGGTGATAAAAGTCTGTACCTTGCTTTGAAAAGTTTCGATAAGCTGGGTCTGACGATAAGGATCAAGTTCGGACAAAACATCATCAAGAAGCAGCACAGGGTACTCTCCGATCTCCTCATGGATCAGCTCAATTTCCGCCAGCTTGAGCGATAAAGCTGCGGTGCGTTGCTGCCCTTGGGAACCGTAGACCTGAGCTTCTCTTCCGTTGATAAAAAAGGACAGGTCATCCCTATGGGGACCCGTCAGCGTCATGCCGCGTCTGATTTCCTGATCTCTCGTTTGTGATAACTTTAACATAAAATTGTCTAATAAGACAGCTTCATCTTCCATCTCACGCTCACCAAAAGAGGGAACATACAATAGTTTCAGCTCTTCTCCGCCGTTCGTAATGCCACGGTGAATGCTTTCTGCCCATATCTGCAGCTTCTTTATGAATTGTTTCCTTTTTTTGACGATTTTAACACCATGTTCTACAAGTTGGGCATCCCATATCTCTAAAAGCTCTTTGCCTGCAGCCTCTTTCCCCCAAAGCTGCTTCAGCAGGTTGCCTCGCTGGAGCAGTACTTTCTGGTATTGCTGCAGATGAAACAGGTAGCCTGGCTGCACTTGGCCAATTTCCATATCGAGGAACCGGCGCCGGATGCCGGGGGTTCCTTTGACAATCTCCAGATCCTCCGGAGCGAACATGACAACGTTCAAAGAACCTATGAACTCGCTCAGCTTTCGTTGCTCCAGTCCATTAATTCTGGCTTTTTTGCCTCCAGTAGTCAGGGTCAGTTCCAGCTTCAAATCCCCGTATTTACGTTCCACCTCGGCCACAATCTGCGCAGAGCCTGCTGGAGCGTCAAAGGAAATAAGCTCCTTGTCCTTGGAGGTCCGATGACTCTTAGTCATCGCCAGCACAAACAGGGCCTCCATCAGGTTCGTTTTACCCTGGGCATTCTGACCAAGTATCAGGTTTACATCGCCAAGGTTCTCCAGACGCAGCAGCCCGTAATTGCGGTAATGCTGAAGACCGATATTTTTGACAAACACGAAGCTGTGCCTCCCCGAAGTGTTACTCTTTTATTCCGCCGCCTTCGACTTCAAAAACGCCGTTATCCTGAACCTCTATTTTATCACCCGGGTACAGCTTTCTTCCACGCCGATCTTCCTTTTCTCCGTTGACCCATACGTGTCCTTCCTGAAGCAAGGCTTTGGCCATCCCGCCTGTGGATACACAATCAGAGAGTTTTAAAAACTGGTCGAGTTTAATATATCCACTGTGGATAAGTATTTTTTTCATGATTTTCGTCCTTTCAGCCACTTATCCACATGTGCATGGAGAGCGGCATTAATTCGTTGTACGATACGGGAGAATGACATACAGACTGCGGCTTTCATCCAGCGGTTTGAGGATAATCGGACTCATCATTCCGGTAAAAGCAATTACGAGCTGCTCACTCTCAACTACCTTGAGTACATCCAGCATATATTTCGAGTTGAAGGAGATCTTGAGCGGTTCGCCTTTAAAATCAATAACTTCCAGCTCTTCCCGCACTTTACCCAGCTCCGATGAGCTGGACGAAATTTCAACATCACCATTATCCAGCGTCTGCATGCGTACAATATTCGTTTTTTCCTCGCGGGACAACAAATAAGCACGGTCAATCGATTCGCTGAGTTTTTTTGTATCCAAAGTTAGTTCTGTTTTGTAGGCAGTCGGAATAATTCTAGAAGTATCCGGATAAATCCCGTCCAGGATCCTCGAATAGAACAACACCTTGTCGATCTTGAACAGCACCTGGTTGTCAGCCACTACAATGTCTACCAGCATATTCTGGTCCGGAATAATTTTGCTGAGTTCGTTCAGCGTTTTACCGGCAATGACAACATTAGCAAATTGGACACTTTCAGTACCCTCCAGATGCGCAGCTCTTGTTGCCAGACGGTGGCGGTCGGTCGCTGTGAACTTGAATTCATTATCGCTAAGATTCCACAGAATCCCTGTCAAAATGGGAGTTGTCTCCTGTGTGGAGATGGAGAAAGCAGTTTGTTTGATCATATTTTTCAGCAAATCACCAGGCAATGAGATGGTCTCGTTCTCCTCAATGCTAGGCAGCACAGGGAACTCCTCGGGATCAAGGCCTACGATTTGAATCTCGGTGGAACCGGAAGAGATGTAGGTTTGAAAACCTTCCTTGACTTCCATGTGAATTTCTTTGGAGGGAAGCTTCTTGATAATCTCAACGAAGAACTTGGCTGGAAGCACAACGCTCCCGGGCTGCTCGACTTTTACAATCGTATGGCTATCATCTTCAGCAGGAATAAAGGATTGGATCGAGATATCCGTATCGCTGGCAGTCAAGGTAACTCCCTGATGGCTAACTTCAAACTTGATACCGGTCAGAATAGGGATGGTGGTTCTGCTGGAGATTGCTTTGGATACGTGACCTATCGATTCGTTGAGTTCATTTTTAAGAATGCTTATTTTCATGATTTCACTCCTAGCTGAAAAATTGGGAAATGGGTGATGGTTCTTCCTCTACGAAACGGGGCTCTTAGAAGATGAATTATTATAGTTATTTATTAGTATTAGTAGTAGGGGCTCCGTTTATGTGGATAACCCCGAAAACAGCATAAAATTAAGCCTACCCACATGTGTATAGATTGTGTATAGGCTCTTAGTTCCTCTTATGAAGGATTTTTAATTTTCTCCGCAAGATTATTTACCACTTTGTACAACTCCTGGTCTACCTTTAATGACTGTGTAATCTTCTCATGGGCATGAATAACGGTTGTATGGTCCCGTCCTCCAAATGCCTCTCCGATCTTAGGCAGCGAATAATCCGTCAACTCCCGGGAGAGATACATGGCGATCTGCCGTGGAAAAGCTACAGCCTTGGTACGTTTACGCGCTTTGAAGTCTTCCATGCGTAAATTGTAATATTCGCCTACTTTTTGCTGAATATCATTAATTGTGATCATCTTCGGCCGGCTCGAAGGGATAATATCCTTAAGTGCTTCGGCTGCCAGATGAGTTGTTACATCCTGATTGGTCAGGGAAGAATAGGCGACTACGCGAATAAGTGCACCTTCCAGTTCCCTAATATTCGTATCGATCTGATTGGCAATGTACATCATTGCTTCATTCGGAATATCGAGGTTCTCTGCCTTGGCTTTCTTACGCAGAATGGCAATACGCGTCTCCAGATCCGGCGGCTGAATGTCGGTGATGAGTCCCCATTCAAACCGGGAGCGCAGCCGTTCTTCCAATGTGGGAATTTCCTTTGGGGGACGGTCGCTAGAGATAATAATTTGTTTGCGTTCTTCGTGCAAAGCATTGAACGTATGGAAAAATTCCTCCTGCGTTGACTCCTTGCCGGCGAGGAATTGGATGTCGTCAATGAGCAAAATGTCAACATTTCGGTACTTGTTACGGAAGCTTTCTCCTCGGTTGTCACGGATGGAATTGATGAACTCATTGGTGAATTTCTCGGACGAGATATAGATAACCTTATTGTTCGGGTTATGTTCGAGCACATAATGTCCAATTGCATGCATCAAATGAGTTTTCCCTAATCCTACGCCTCCATAAAGAAACAAGGGATTGTAAGCCTTGGCCGGTGCTTCTGCCACTGCCAGTGAGGCAGCATGTGCAAAGCGGTTGCCGGAACCGATGACGAACGTATCAAAAGTGTATTTGGGATTAAGCAAATGGGTCTGCGCTTCTTCACGCGATACCGCTGGAGAAGGAGACATTTGTTGAACTATCGGCTCGGCCGGTTTGTTCTCCTCAATGACAAATCTGACCTCAACTTGCTCTCCGGTAACTTCATAAACCGTAGCTCCTACCAATTTTGTATAACGACTTTCCAGCCATTCTACGGCAAAGGTTGTAGGCGCCGAGATGATTAGAGCCTGAGGGCCAAAAGTAAGCGCCTTCGTGGCCTTAAACCAGGTATCAAAGCTCGGCTTGCTTAGTTTGGTTTGAATAATCGATAAAATTTGCTGCCATAATTCGGAAGTATGGCTGTCCACAGACTGTCACTCCTTTAAATCTTCCAAATGTGGCATCAGCCATGAAGTGGAAATGTCGAAGAAAATGGGTTGGTGCTGAATCTTATCCCCAATAGGCAATATATAGAGACAAAAAAACATGGATAAATTTGAATTGTTCACAACTTTATCCACAGCTTGTTGATAATATAGGGAACAAACAAATCTATTCACATTCAAAAGTAATACCATCATAGCAAAACCCCCCTTGTTTTTCAATGTGCGCGGCCATTTTATCCACAAATTCAATCACTTGTGTATAATTTTTAAGAACAACACTAGATATTGTTGATAATTTGTTTACCATTCGACAGGATCTCCTATGCCGGCGAATTTTTTATACACAGGTTGTTCGAAGCTGTGAGCATTAATTTTGATTTTTTAATAACAGGTGGATAACTGTAAAACGCTGTGGATTACTTTTCAGGAAAACACATTGTGGATAAAAGTTATGAAAAAGAGGATGAATGAGGGTAAGCAGACAAGGTTGACTTTTGTACAGATTGTGTGATTTAATATATAAAGGTGTTTTCTGTGAGGATATGTCTCCAAATTAAAATGATAATACTTGTAGATACTGTCCCTACTTCAAGGACGGCCTAGTCCGTTTCTGCTTATATGACAGTAATTATGATCCTGTAAGGGAGGTGCAATACATGAGACCGACGTTCAAACCGAATGTGAGCAAACGCAAGAAGGTGCATGGTTTCCGCAAAAGAATGAGCACGAAAAACGGCCGTAAAGTGCTGGCAGCCCGCCGCCTGAAAGGCAGAAAAGTTTTGAGTGCGTAAGTTAGGCCACTTAAGGACCACTACGGTGGTCCTTTTTTAAATGTTGGGGACGTATTGTTTTATATCCTTAAATTAATTACTTCCTTATATACCGTCAGAAACGGTTCTCACACTAGAAAGGGACAAGGGCAACTGTTTCTTCTCATTGTATGGAATTATTCAGCTCTGCAGTGGAATACGCCTATGACAGCGTTGCTACACTTTGCGGGGCTTTTTAATGTACGAATATAATTGATGTGAGATGAAGCAGTGATCAGAACAAGAGCTGTTTATGCCGGCTCCCCGATGACTATACTAATTAGAAGATAAAATTCCGGAGCACTTTGAGTCCGGTCTTTGAATAGGAGATTCCCGTGCACAAAAGTCTAAGATTACGAAACCGTGCCGACTTCAGCCGCGTATACCGCCATGGGAAGTCTTTTGCCAATCATCAGTTCGTGGTGTATTGGTTCAGCAGAAGAGAGGTGGAGCGGTTCCGGCTTGGAGTATCGGTCAGCAAGAAGGTCGGAAACGCGGTTGTCCGCAATCGGATGCGACGGCTGGTCAAAGAGATTGTCAGACATCATGAACCGGAAATTTCCGGAGGTATTGATATGGTGTTTATCGTAAGAAAAGGGGCACTCTCCAAGGATTATGCGGAACTGGAGAAAAGCGTTCTTCATGTGCTTCGCAAAGCCAAGCTGCTCAAGGCTTCACGCGCGTAATAGGGGCAGAATGGGCTTGTTTATTTGTATTCATAAATATGATATGATTTACGGTGCAATGGAATGTTTAAGAGAGGGGTTTTGAAGTGTCTCTATTGAAGACTAAACGAGGAAAATGGTTTCTTCTCCTCGGTGTAATGGTATTAATGATTGCTGTTCTGTCGGGGTGCTCTCCGTCGTCAACAACTGTGACGCATACTACGGAGGATTTGAAGCACGGAAGCTTCTGGCAGAGTAATGTGGTTTATTATTTTGCCACAGCCTTGGATACCTTTGCTAAATGGTTTAATGGACAATATGGCTTAGCCGTCCTTGTAATGGTTATTATTGTCCGCACAATTATCCTGCCGCTTACGATGAAACAGGTAAAAAGCTCGCGTGCGATGCAGGCTATTCAACCGGAACTCGAGAAAATTAAGAAAAAATATAAAGATACGCCTGAAAAGGTACAACAGGAAACGATGCGCCTGTTCCAGGAGAACAAGGTTAACCCAATGGCCGGCTGTCTGCCGCTGATTGTGCAAATGCCGATCTTTATCGCGCTTTACAATTCGATCTATTATAACCCGTCTCTGCGTGAGCACTCGTTCCTGTGGCTTCAGCTCGGCAAGCCCGATCATCTGTTCATCCTTCCGCTATTGGCAGCAGCGACTACATTCCTGCAGACCCGGATGATGACCAAGATGAACCCTGTGCAACAGCAGGGCCCTATGCAGTTCATGATGATGGTATATCCAGTTCTAATTTTCATCATGTCCTACAACTTCCCGTCTGCACTTCCGCTGTATTGGTTTTACAGTAACTTGTATACCATTATTCAGAACTATTTCTTGTACCGCAACAATGACAAAGCCAAATTGGCTATAGCTACTGCTGGTGCAGGCACCGGTAGCACCAAAGAAGTCAATCTGGTGAAGAGTAAGAATAACTCCGCCCGCAAGGATGTTACTCCTGCTGCAAAAGGCAATAGCAGCAAAGGAAATAAGGAGGCCAAAAAGTCAAAATGAGCAAAGTCGTCGCGACAGGGAAAACCATTGAAGATGCTGTAGAACGAGGCCTTAACCAGCTTGGAGTTCACAAGGACCGGGTAACGGTCAACGTATTGGAACAGCCGTCAAGAGGATTCCTGGGATTGATCGGTGCGAAGGGTGCCAAGGTCGAACTGACCTTGATTGCCGAAGCCGCACCGGCATCAGCGGCGAGTGCTCCGTCACTGCCTCATCAGTCAACAAGAGAGAGCAAACCAGAGGCTGCCGGCGGTGTACCACGCCAAGATTCCGGACACCCGGTAGAGGATGCTTACCAAGAGGCCGTTCATTTCATTGTGGATGTCGCCAAGAGCATGGGGCTTGAGGTGGAAGTTGAAATCATTCATGCCAAGGAATCAACAGTTCTACAAATATCCGGTCCGGACCTGGGGCTGCTGATCGGCAGAAGAGGACAAACTCTTGATGCTCTGCAGTATCTGGCCAATATTGTTGCCAACCGTTATTCTGATAGTTTTATCCGGCTTGTGCTGGATGCAGAGAATTTCCGCGAACGCCGTAAGAAGACTCTGGAAGAGCTGGCTGACCGCTTGGCTGGACGGGTTGTTCGTACCCGCAAAGAGGTCGTTCTGGAGCCGATGTCCCCTCAAGAACGGAAAATTATTCACTCCAGATTACAGGACCACCGGCAGGTTAACACACTCAGCAAGGGTGAAGAACCGAACCGCCGCGTCGTTATCACTTTGAAGTAGAGACTATATTGCCGCAATGACTCCTTGACCAATATAAGGGGTCATTGTTTTTTTCGAATACAAGATCAAAATCATTCATTCAGCTGGAGCTGAAGTGTAGAACAAATTGAGGTGAACAGAGTATGCTTAGTGACACCATCGCTGCTGTATCTACAGCATTAGGCGAAGGAGGGATAGCGATTATCCGGGTTAGTGGCCCCCAAGCGATTTCCCAGGTGGCTCCATTGTTTCGCAGTAAAACACCTCTCACAGAGGTGGAATCGCATACTGTTCATTACGGGCATATCATCAGTCCTGATGACGGAGAGCGAATGGAAGAAGTGCTAGTCACTGTGATGAAGGGACCACGTTCATTTACTACTGAGGATGTAGTTGAAATAAGCGCCCATGGGGGTGTGATCTCGGTTCGGAGAGTCATGGATCTGCTGTTGCAGCAGGATATTAGACTTGCCGAACCTGGGGAATTCACCAAGCGCGCATTTTTGGGCGGACGTATTGATCTTTCCCAAGCAGAGGCGGTAATCGATCTGATCCGTTCGAAATCGGACCGTGCTTTTTCGGTTGCGCTGAAGCAGGTTAGCGGTTCCTTATCTAAACGTATTCACACACTCCGCCATACACTTATTGAAACATTGGCTCATATTGAAGTGAATATTGATTATCCTGAGCATGATGTGGAATCCTTGACTGCTGAATTTATTAAAAATAAAAGCACAGAAGTTATGGATGGCATCAACAGACTGCTTAAAACAGCAAATGAAGGAAAAATACTGCGCGAGGGCATTACGACTGCGATCGTCGGCCGTCCCAATGTTGGCAAGTCCTCCTTGCTTAACGCGCTTGCCCGTGACAACAAAGCGATTGTAACCGATATTCCGGGAACAACGCGTGATGTTATAGAAGAGTATGTAACGATTAACAATATCCCGCTAAAGCTGCTTGATACTGCTGGAATTCGTGAAACAATGGATATTGTAGAGAAAATAGGCGTTGAACGCTCCAAGGCGGCATTTAGTGATGCTGATCTTATCCTGCTTGTTTTGAACTCAGCGGATGAGCTTCATGAGGATGAATTGGCATTAATGGAACAAATCCAAGGTAGACAAGCACTGGTGATCATGAATAAAATGGACCTACCTTCCCGTTTGGATAAAGATAAACTGCGCTCTTATTTTAGCGAATCGAGTATTGTTCCGATGTCTGTGCTGGAGGAGGAAGGTTTAGATAAGCTGGAGGAAGCAATCTCTGAGCTCTTTTTTGAAGGTAAGCTGGAATCAGGGGATCTGACTTATGTAAGCAATGTAAGGCATATTGCTCTGCTCAAAAAGGCTTATAAATCCTTGCAGGATGCCTACGAGGCTGCTGATATGCATATTCCTATAGATATGATTCAGATTGATGTGCGCCTTGCGTGGGAGCAGCTCGGAGAGATTATTGGAGATACGGCTGCTGATTCGCTCTTGGATCAAATCTTCTCACAATTTTGTTTGGGTAAATAACTGCGCTTGATAAGCGTATCCACTATAAAAAGAAGAAACTAGGAGGTAACACCTATGAACTTTGATGGAGGCAGCTATGACGTAGTGGTCATTGGCGCAGGCCATGCCGGCTGCGAGGCTGCACTTGCCGCAGCACGAATGGGCTGCCGCACGCTGATGATTACAATCAATCTGGACATGGTAGCCTTCATGCCATGCAATCCGTCCATTGGCGGGCCCGCCAAAGGGCATGTTGTACGTGAGATCGATGCACTTGGCGGCGAAATGGGCCGGAATATTGATAAGACCTTTATTCAGCTGCGCATGCTTAACACTGGTAAGGGTCCTGCAGTACATGCGCTACGTGCACAAGCAGACAAATTTCTCTATCAGCACGCGATGAAAGAAACGATGGAGAAAACTCCAAATCTGACCCTCCGCCAGGGGATGGTGGAGGAACTGATTGTTGAAAATGGAAATGTTGCCGGTGTCATCACAAAGACAGGAACGGTATACCATAGCAAAACAGTCATTTTGACTACAGGAACTTACCTGCGTGGCAAAGTGATCATGGGTGAGTTGACTTATGAGAGCGGGCCGAACAATCAGCAGCCTTCGGTTAGACTTTCCGAGAATTTGCGCGAACTTGGATTTGAGCTTGTTCGATTTAAGACTGGCACACCACCACGGGTGCATAAGGATACGATTGATTTTTCCAAGACTGAAATTCAGCCTGGGGATGAGAAGCCGAAGTTCTTTTCCTTCGAAACCAAATCATCTGATAATGAACAGTTGCCCTGCTGGCTGACCTACACTTCCGAAGTTACCCATCAGATCATCAATGATAATCTGCACCGGGCTCCGATGTTCACGGGTATTATTGAAGGAACAGGTCCAAGATATTGTCCTTCCATTGAAGACAAGGTGGTGCGTTTCAGTGATAAATCCCAACATCAGATCTTCCTAGAGCCTGAAGGTAAGAACACAGCTGAATATTATGTTCAAGGGTTATCTACCAGTCTTCCTGAAGATGTCCAATTGGCTGTCCTGCGTTCTATTCCTGGGATGGAAAAGGTAGAAATGATGCGCAATGGTTATGCGATTGAATATGATGCAATGGTTCCAACTCAGCTTTGGCCTTCACTGGAAACCAAACGTCTGCCTGGACTATTCACAGCTGGACAGATTAACGGGACATCGGGTTATGAGGAAGCGGCAGGACAAGGGGTTATCGCTGGTATTAATGCGGCCCGCAAGGTACAAGAGAAAGATCCGGTTGTGCTGGACCGTTCACAAGGATATATTGGCGTTCTAATTGACGATTTGGTTACCAAAGGAACCAATGAGCCTTACCGGCTGCTGACATCACGTGCAGAATACCGTCTATTGCTTCGTCATGACAATGCGGATTTGCGTTTGACGCCAATTGGTTATGATATTGGTCTGATTCCTGAACCGCGTTATGAAGCTTTCCTGGAGAAAAAAGAACGGGTAGAGCGTGAAATCATTCGTCTTCGGGAAACCAAGGTGAAGCCTGTCGATGTCAACACTGCACTTTCAGAATATGAATCCGCGCCTATTGTTGATGGAAGTAACCTGTTGACACTGATGCGGCGCCCGGAGCTTACTTACAGTTTCGTGGATCAGGTGTCACCTTCTCCTGAAGGTTTGGATGAAGAAATGAAGGAGCAGGTAGAAATACAGATCAAATATGCCGGGTATATTGAAAAACAGCTTCAGCATGTAGAAAAGCTGCAAAAGATGGAGAAAAAGAGGATTCCAGACGATATCAACTATAATGAAATTCATGGTCTGGCTATGGAAGCCCGGCAAAAGCTGACTAAAATTGCCCCTATCTCTATTGGTCAGGCATCTCGAATTTCTGGTGTAACCCCGGCTGACATTTCAATACTCCTTGTACACTTGGAGCATTATAACCGTGTGACAGCAGCGAAAGGATAATCTATGGATAACACTGCAGCCCAGTTTACTGCTTTACTGCAAGATCAAGGAATCACAATAACACCAAAGCAGTTAGAGCAATTTGAACTTTATTTCAAAGAGCTTGTTTCATGGAATGAGAAAATGAACCTTACCGGCATAACTGAACGTGACCAAGTGTACATGAAGCATTTTTATGATTCACTTTCTCTTTCTTTCTACATGAATATGGAGGATGTGAATAAACTGGCGGATATCGGTTCAGGTGCTGGATTCCCTGGAATTCCCCTGAAAATTTGTTTTCCGCATTTAAAACTTACTATTGTAGATTCGCTTAGCAAACGCATTTCATTTCTCCAACACGTCTGTGATACATTGGAATTGCAAAATGTACAATTGATTCATGGAAGGGCTGAGGATATAGCACGTCAGTTTGTTCACCGTGATGCTTATGATTTGGTAACGGCACGAGCTGTTGCACGATTATCGCTGTTGAATGAATTTTGTCTCCCCTTTACCCGTAAAGATGGAGTTTTCGCGGCGATGAAGGGTAACGATCCTACCGAGGAGTTAACTGAGGCTAAGCGCAGCTTTAAGGAATTGCGTGCTGAACTGCTTAAGGTAGAATCATTTAGTCTTCCTGTTGAAGAATCGGCTCGGCATATTATTTTAATTCACAAAACTGGCGCGACACCAGCAAAATACCCGCGTAAAGCAGGAACACCTGCTAAAGCTCCATTAATTTAATTGTTTCACGTGAAACATTTCCTAAGTCGTTCAGCAAACAAAAAAACGAACCTTTTCTCTCTGGAGAGGCTCGCTTTTTTTGTTTGGGACGAGATTAGCATGAAATGCAGGAAAAATAGGTCTCTTTGGAGAATAGGATTATAGGTTGAAAAGTGATAGAATAATATAGTAAGACTTTTCATGCGTAAGCGATTCAGTCGCTGCAGAATCTCCAATATGTGAAGGATTAAGTCTGGGGTGGTTTTCAGGTTATTTCATTAAATGTATACCTGAAAGCAATGCGTAGTATTGCTGCTCCGGAAGCATACGCTTCTTTTGAGGACGGCGTAGCCGCTTCTACTTGCTGTACGATAAGCTTTTCGCTAGGCAAGGTCAAGAAGATCGTACTATAACGAAATTAGGTGGTTATGAACGGAATGAAAGAACAATTCACCAAGCTTTTTGGATTTACCGAGCGGAGCAGCGGAGAAGAGGTCAAACAGATCCCGGTTCATGAGGTCATCAGTAGTCCTTATCAGCCCCGGACGATTTTTGATGACGAAAAGATAGACGAGCTATGTCAAACTATCAAAACTCATGGGGTTATCCAGCCGATAGTCGTTCGTATACGTGATTCTCAATATGAGATCATTGCAGGAGAGCGACGCTGGCGAGCAGTTAAAAAACTGGGGATGGAAACGATCCCGGCTATTATTCGCGAGTTTAATGATTCACAGGCTGCTTCTATTGCTTTAATAGAAAATTTGCAGCGTGAGAATTTGACCTCAATTGAAGAGGCTATCGCATACCAGAAATTAATCGATCTTCACCAACTGACTCAAGAGAGCCTAGCGCAGCGGCTTGGCAAGAGTCAATCAACCATCGCCAACAAAATCCGCTTGCTAAATCTCCCTGAACAAGTGAAAACAGCATTAATGGAAAGACAAATTACAGAGCGACATGCAAGATCACTGCTATCGCTTGATACAGTTGAAATGCAGCTGAAGGTTCTGGGTGAGATCATTTCCAAAGGGTTGAATGTGAAACAAACGGAAGCGCGTATTGCCTTCTATAAAGCAGTAAATCAAACCAAAAAATCAAAACGGGTTTCCTACACTAAGGATGTTCGTCTCGCTCTTAATACAATTCGTCAATCCATAGATATGGTTTCGGGTTCAGGAATGGAGATTAAAACCTCTGAAAACGACCGCGGTGACCATTATGAGATTGTCATTCAAATTCCAAAACGATAAATGGTTTCAACAAGCTGAAGGCGGCCCTGAGGTGATTGGCCGCCTTTTCTGTGACCTGAACCGGAGTATTGTCAAATAAACAAAATGTGAGTGTTATCTGTATATTTGCTTATATTTTTCGTGAAATTGATGCCATAGCTCAGCAGGCGGTTAATGCCGTTACAACTCACGACCTACAAGATGATTCTTCCTAACAATTCGAGGTGAAATTAGTGTCCAAGATTATTGCTATAGCAAATCAAAAAGGTGGTGTTGGTAAAACAACAACCTCTGTAAACTTAGGTGCCGGAATGGCTACTTTAGGAAAAAGAGTGCTTCTTGTTGATATCGACCCACAAGGAAACACTACAAGCGGCGTTGGCATCAACAAAGCGGATGTAGCAAATTGCATTTATGATATTCTTATTAATGAAGCGAATCCCCAAGAAACGATATTAGAGACACAAATCGATGGTCTCCATATTATTCCAGCAACTATTCAATTGGCAGGTGCGGAAATTGAATTAGTGTCCACTATTTCCAGAGAGCTAAAGCTGAAGAAGGCTTTAAATGCTGTGAAATCGAATTACGACTATATTATTATCGACTGTCCTCCGTCATTGGGTATCCTTACCATAAATTCACTAACCGCAGCTGATTCTGTTATCATTCCAATTCAATGTGAATATTACGCACTGGAGGGTTTGAGCCAACTATTGAATACGGTTCGTTTGGTTCAGAAAAATCTTAATCCTCATCTCAAAATTGAGGGAGTGCTTTTGACAATGCTGGATGCCCGAACGAATCTGGGGATTCAGGTTATCGAGGAAGTAAAGAAGTATTTCCAGGAAAAGGTGTACAGAACGATTATCCCACGTAATGTGAGACTAAGTGAAGCCCCTTCACACGGGCAATCCATTATTACTTATGACAATCGCTCCAAAGGTGCAGAAGTATACCTGGAGTTGGCAAAGGAAGTGATTTCTTATGAGTAAGCGTTTAGGGAAAGGCCTTGATGCATTAATACCATCCCTATCCATCAACGAAGATGATAAGGTTGTGGAGATCCCTTTAGCGCAATTACGGGCGAACCCTTATCAACCGCGTAAGGATTTCAATGAAGAGGCCATTCAGGAATTGGCTGAATCGATAAGACAGCATGGAGTCATACAGCCGATTATCGTTCGGAGCGTTCTCAAAGGCTATGAAATCATTGCCGGCGAGCGTAGATTCAGAGCATCACAGTTTTGTGGTAAAGCAACTATTCCAGCAGTTATCCGTAGTCTAAGCGACCAACAGGTTATGGAAATTGCGCTGATTGAGAATTTGCAGCGTGAAAACTTGAATGCAATGGAGATTGCGGTTGCCTACCAAGGGCTGATGGATCAATTCGCACTTACCCAAGAAGAGCTCTCTTTAAAGGTAGGAAAGTCCAGATCGCATATCGCCAATTTCCTGCGTCTGCTTTCTTTACCGGAAGAGGTGAAGGAATATGTTTCACGTGGAACAATTTCCATGGGACATGCCAGAGCTATTGTAGCACTTAAAGACCCGGAAACTGTTAAACAACTGGCGGAACAATGTGTGGAACAGCAATGGAGTGTTAGAGAGTTGGAAGAGGTTGTTAAGAATTTGGACCGTAAACCAACTGGTGCAATTAAGGCGAAGATAGTAAAGCGCGATCCGTATATTGATAATGTTGAAGAGTTGTTGCGTGAGAGATTCAAAACAACAGTGAAGATAAAGCAGGGTAAGGAAAAAGGGAAAATTGAATTGAACTATTACAGTGCCCAAGACCTGGAAAGATTGTTGGAACTATTGGGCAACTGATATGGATATCTGTGCTGAAAACATATCCTGAGATATCCCTTAAAACGGATATGGAGGGGTATGTTTTTTGATGAAAGGGTGGAGGGTGAGGGAATGGAGGAATTGGTCTATTTGGATCATGCGGCAACCTCGTGGCCAAAACCGCTGGAGGTTGGATCGGCCATGATGGACGCACTGCAAAATTCCGGAGCGAATGCCGGGCGTGGAAATCATTCATTAGCCATAGGAGCCGGGCGTGTACTTGTGAGAGCGCGGAGTAAACTAGCTGAACTCTTTTCTGTCTCCAATGCCCAAAATATTGCCTTCACACACAATACTACAATGGGGCTAAATATGGCCATTAAGGGTACACTTCAACCAGGGGATCATGTTATTACAACAATGACGGAACATAACTCCGTGCGTAGACCTTTGGAGTTTTTGCGTCAAACCCTGGGTATCTCCATTGATTATGTGAAGGTTGATCGTGATGGACAAGTGGATTTGCTTGAATTGCAAAGGACCTTTAAGCCAAATACAAAAATGGTGATATGCAATCACAGCTCTAACCTGTTTGGAAGTATTCTGCCTATTGGTGAGATTGGAGATATTGCCAAATCCAACGGTGCAGTCTTTCTGGTGGATGCTGCTCAAAGTGCAGGTTCATTAACTATTGATGTGAGAAAAATGAATATAGATCTGCTTGCATTTCCAGGACATAAAGGGTTGCTGGGGCCACAAGGTACCGGAGGGCTGTATATAGCGCCAGAGCTGGATCTGATCCCTCTAATGCATGGAGGCACTGGGAGTCAGTCCGAAAATAGCGAACAGCCTACCGTGCGCCCGGATCGGTATGAGGCAGGGACGCAAAACGGGGTGGGGATAGCCGGACTGCTGGCAGGAGTGACGAAGGTGATGTCTCTGGGTCCGGAAAACATCCACCGTCAGGAATGGGAGCTGACTCAGAAGCTCATGGAAGGGCTGTCTGTTATTCCTGGAATGAAGCTGCTCGGGCCGGGAATAGGTTCAGAACGTAGTGGGATAGTATCCTTTGTCATTGAGGGGGAGGATTCAGCGGATATCGCTCATCGCCTCGATCGTAAACATAATATTGCTGTGCGAGCAGGAATGCATTGTACTCCGCTAGCTCATAAAGCTGCATCAACACTCAAAAGTGGGGCTGTAAGGGCAAGCGTCGGTGTCACTTCAACAGATGAGGATGTTCACAGAATGCTGATTGCAATGACAGAAATGTATGGACAGAAAAAATAGTATATCGAGCAAACATATATTGGCCCCATTGCTATACCATGGTTATGTGTGAAAAAGAGGTAGTAAAATGATTGGATACGTGAAATATATTTACACTTATATTTATACAGAAGGATGGTCTGTACATGTCGGAGTTAAATGAAGTGATTACTGAGCAATTGTCGGTATTCATCATGGGGTTTGCATTGATTATCATGGTGCTGGCAATCGTCTTGATTATTCAGGGAGCAAGGATTCGTAAAATGCGGCGGAAATATGAGGCAATGATGACCGGTAATGGTGTGGAAGATCTGGAAAGTCTACTAATCGATCTCAGAAACCAGGGGGACATGCTGGAAGAAACTCAGCGGGAGCACAAGACGATGATTGAGGCAGCACAGGTCAAACTCCGAGGCATGAAGTCAAAGGTTGCAGTGAAACGATACAATGCTTTTGGAGAGCGGGGGAATGACCTGAGCTTCTCGATGGCCATCATTGACGACAACCGGAGTGGTGTTGTCTTGACTAGTCTTCATAACCGTGAAAATTCATATATTTACTCTAAGCCTCTTGAGGGCGGAGAATCGCAATATCCGCTGTCACCCGAAGAAAAGGAAGTTATTGCTCTCGCGTCGCAGCAGATCTAGCGTGAAGGTTCCATTGTCTTAAAGCGGAATAGAGACTGGAAGCGATGATGTCTGACAACCGCATGACTAGACTTAATCTTGTGTTCTGCAGGACAAAATACTCCATAAATCCGCCAACATTCACAATTCCGGTGAGGTGGATATCTCCGACAGGAGGAAGTTGTTTGTTAACTCCCGCTCCGGGTCTTAGTGGACCTTCGACAACCTGAATACATCCGACACTGGCGGAATGGCCCAAGCAGGCATCAATGCCGATGATAAATGGATTTTTGTGTTTTTCGTGAATAAGGGTAAGGGTTTCTTCTAAATTCACTGCGTGTACAGGCTCATCTAAGGTGCCATACAGATGAAACAAGGGGCTGTGAAAGCGGGCTAATGCCGTTCCGACAAGCGGGCCGAGCGAATCGCCCGTTGAGCGGTCTGTACCCACACAGACTATTATGATTGGTGTATCTGAGCGGGTGCGGGAGAAATGAAACAACAGCCGATGTGTAATGGCAGAATAGATATTGGGATCAGCATGTGATATTTTTAAACAAGACGGTTCCGGCAATGAGACAGCTTTAGAAGAAAAATTCATAGGATCTTCCTTTCTGAGACGGAGCGTATGTGAAAATACCAGCAGATAAGCCATAGGATATTCAGGTTTGAGAGCCTGCTGATGATCCTAGTATATGGATGAAAAATGTTTTTTATACTTCACTCGATAGAGATAGGACGATAAACCCAGAAGGAGGCTTGCATATGGAAGAGGAATTGCTGATTGCTTTTGACTCTACGCAACAGGCGCTGCGTGCAGAAATGCTGCTTGAATATGCGGAAATCGATATTGATATCTTCCCCACTCCGAAGGAGATTACTGCCGGGTGTGCAATGTCGATCCAATTCTTTCGGGGAGCACTGGGAGAGGTCCGCAAGATTATAAAGGAACAGGATGTTGAGATACGCGGGATTTTTAGAGCAAATAAGAGTGATGGATATGAATTAATCGGAGAAAAGGAGGGGTTGGATGAATAGGTGGATCCTGGAGTCTATGACTGCCGCCAAGGCTGTGCAAAATGCAGTACAGTTCAAAGATAAGGTGTGGAACGTGGTAACAGATGCTGAAATGTGGGCGAATGTATTATTTGCAGGATTGCGTATTCTTTTAATCTTCATTTTGACCCGAGTTATTATTAAAGTTGTCTCTAAGGTGATTGACCGGTCGATGGAAAGGGAGACACGCGGAAAACTATTAGGGGATAGCCGCAGGTTCTCAACTGTAGGTGGATTACTGAAAAATGTGGTTACGTTCATCTGTAATTTTGTCATGATTATGCTGGTGCTTTCCGAGTTTCATTTCAATCTGGGTCCACTATTGGCAGGGGCTGGTGTAGTCGGACTTGCCATCGGGTTTGGAGCACAAAGTTTGGTCAAGGATGTAATCACAGGCTTCTTTATTATTTTTGAGGACCAGTTCGCTGTTGGTGATGTAATCCAGACAGGAACTTACAAAGGGACCGTAGAGATGATTGGTCTCAGAACGACAAGATTGCTTAGCAGTACTGGGGAAGTACACATTATCCCAAATGGCACCATTATCAACGTTACTAATTATTCACTGGCCAATGCTTTGGCGGTTGTGGATGTTCCGGTGAAGATTGAACGGGGTCTTGAGGGAACGCTGGCTTTGATCGGCGAAGCTCTGAAAGGGATAGAGGAGAGGAATCCAAATGTCGTTGCCTATCCGAAAGTTCTGGGGATTCAGTCCATGAGCACCTCCGAGTATGTGATTCGGGTGGCGGCGAATTGTCTTCCGAATGCCAGAGATGCTGCAGAGCGGCAGATCCAGAGCGATATAAAGCAGGCGCTGGAGAAGCAGAGTGCCCTGGAGACGGCTAAGGCTGAGCAGGAAGCTCGTGAGGAGGCGGCACGGGCTGCAAGGGCTGCAATGGAAGCGGAGGGCCTAGAGGCGGCACAGAGGGGGGATAACTCGGCACAAGCGAGATTGGGCAGACAGGTGGCGGCTACCCATGAAGGAGAAGAGGAGGGTCAGTAATGGAACGGAAGGTTTTTGGACTTGGTGATGTTGTTCTCATGAAAAAGCCGCATCCTTGCGGCACCAATGAAATGGAGATCATTCGTATGGGAATGGATATCCGGATCAAATGTACCGGTTGTCATCATAGTGTCCTCATTCCCCGTGCAAAGTTCGAGAAAAACATGAAAAAGGTGTTGCGTTCAGCCGCGGGAGAAACCAAAGAATAATTGGACTTGCAAAAGTAAAGTTGGCGTGCTACAATAATTCTTGCTGCGGAGAGGTACCCAAGAGGCCCAAGGGGGCTGACTCGAAATCAGTTAGGCGTGTCACAGCGTGCGTGGGTTCGAATCCCACCCTCTCCGCCACTTCAGTACTACATACATTAACTTACGAATCCTCCGTTGACATAACGGAGGATTTTTTTATTTTATGTAATGTCAATTCAACCGAAAAACAAAAGAGGGACCCTTTCAGGTCCCTCTCAAGAGGCAGTACATGGATAACGTTCGGATTTAATCTGTCTATAGCCGCTAAAGTGATGCAGGTTTTGCCAGGCTTATCCCTTTTTTAAGAGGAAGCCTTTACTCTCCCCGACTTACAATAGATGCTGATTCAGAATCCTTGTGATTGTGTTCGTCTACGACGTCCAACGGAACCACACCTCTCTTTTGTACTGCCTGAGAATAGTATGTCTCATGAGGTTTTTTTTATACATGTGATGTAAAAATTAATGAACCCGGGCTTTTTCAACCTTTTTCCACTTGCGGTCTTTATTTGAGGTTTCCGGAAAAGTGTCACCCCTCTTCATTTCAATTCGTTTTGGATTCTGAATTTGGGTATGGAAGCTTCGTGCTTCGCCAACCTCTGTGTAGATGCCCGGATTTGGAGCCTTATCGTCTTTTTCGTATTCGGTTTGCTCGCCCATTTGACCATTCCTCCTTGGATAGAGTGAGTAATTACGGTGTTATTATGCTCGGATCAATGTCTCTTCATGTAGCCTAAAAAGTACCCAATAGCCTTCTTGATAAAAATAACTTGCACTCCTTTGGGCAATTTGGTATATTAATTTGGTGCGAGTCTATGTTTGTGCTCGTTCCTTGCTCCTGACGTGATTAGGGGCCGCAGACCATAAGGAGGTGAAAATTATGCGCAAATATGAAGTCATGTACATTATTCGTCCTGACATTGAACAAGAAGCCGTTCAAGCAGCAGTCGAAAAATTCCAAGGCATCATCTCCAACGGCGGAGAAATTACAAAGCACGATGTGCAAGGTAAACGCCGTCTTGCGTATGAGATCAAGAAATTCCGTGATGGCGTTTTTGTTTTGGTTAACTTTACTGCAGAACCTGCAGTTGTTACCGAATTGGAACGTCTCATGAAGATTTCCGACGAAGTCATTCGTTATCTCATTACGAACGACGTTGCCTAAGATCTTGACAAGCTTTGTAACGAATCGCTTATAAGGAGGGGATTGAATTGTTGAACCGTATCATTCTGATCGGTCGGTTGACCCGTGACCCGGAACTTCGTTATACTCCCGCTGGTGTTGCCGTAACGCAGTTTACGCTTGCCGTAGACCGCAACTTTACGGGCCAGAACGGTGAACGCGAAGCGGACTTCATCCCGGTAGTAACCTGGAGACAGCTGGCTGAGACCTGTGCCAATTACTTGCGCAAAGGGCGTCTGGCAGCCGTGGAAGGCCGCATCCAAGTACGGAATTATGAGAATAACGAAGGAAAACGTGTATACGTTACTGAAGTTATTGCCGATAATGTCCGTTTCCTGGAATCCTCGCAGAATCGTGAAGGTGGCAATGCGCCAAGTGGCGGAAATGTACCAGAAGAACCATCCTATGGTGGCGGCGGTAACAGTGGACGCGGAAATAACAATAATTTCTCGCGTAACAACAATACTCAAGATCCTTTTTCGGGCGATGGAAAACCGATCGATATATCGGACGATGATTTGCCATTTTAATAAGGAAGGACTGAACTGACATGGCTTTCAAACAAAGAGAAGGCGGAGACAACGACAAAAGACCGGCACGTCGTGGTGGACGCAACAAGCGCAAAAAAGTGTGCTACTTCACTGTGAACAAGATTACTCACATTGACTATAAAGACACTGAGCTTCTGAAGAAGTTCATCAGCGAACGCGGAAAGATCTTGCCGCGTCGTGTAACAGGTACAAGTGCTAAATACCAACGCGCTCTGACCATTGCTGTAAAACGCTCGCGTCAAATCGCGCTGCTGCCTTACACAACGGAATAGGACGTTTCATGAAGCAGCCGGCTTAGCCGGCTGCTTTTTTATATTTCAGGGCTGCTTCTGTTTATTGTGCAGGGAATTGACGAAGGTGATGGAATGTAGTAAATTACAGGTATCCTATAACTAAAGGGGAAATTTTGATGTTGGTGAGCGTTCTTAACTAAGCAATTTCATATCATCTAACCCGTAAGCTACATAAGGCCGGCTCTCAGAGTAAAGCGGGCTATGTTTGAGTATGTCCGGAGGGATGTGCTCGTGCTTCAGGGAAGGTGAGTGAATTAGTTAAGGACACACGCGAAGCGTCATATGGCCTCTTTACGGCTAATGTTCTCTTTGTGATTTAACCGTGCTCTTGCAGCACGGTTTTTTCTGTCTTCAGGCTGAATATCCCCAAAGGGGCAAGTGGCTGAAGCACAAAGAGGATTGCAGCAGTAAATGAGGGCAAAGACAGCCGTAGTGGCAGTCTTTGCCCTTTTTTGCGTTACGGACAGATCAGCAGCCCGCCTGAGCGTTCAGGTGAGGGATAAGGGAGGAACATTGAACAATGAATACACAAAGCCAGATCACTCTGCAATATGAGGAAATGAGGGCAGAGCTTGGACGTCACACCGTATCTTATGAAGGGAAAAAGGCGGTAAGCGGCCTTGAGCCTATGACCTATCTTCCGGCCATTCACAGGGCGCTGGATGAAACTGCTGAGGCGAAGGAGCTTTTGGAAAGAGGAGCAAGCGTACCGATTCCCTCCCTTGAGGGAATGGAGAACCTAATGTCGCTGCTAGGAACAGGATATCTGTATAGTGAGAAGGATTTCATGGCAGTATCGGTGTTTCTGCAGAGCTGCAGCCAGCTGCGTAAATACATGAAGGCCAAAGAGCAAACGGCTCCACGGATTGCTTCCTATGCGGCTTCTCTAGTGGAACTGAGAGACGTGCGGGAGGAGATTGAACGCTGTATACGACTAGGGACCATTGATGACCACGCCAGCAAAGGGCTGGAACGGGTCCGGAAACGATTGGCTGTAGCCAAGGATCGCCTGCAGAGGAAGATAGAAGCTGTAATGTCGAGGCACCAGGGAATCCTGCAGGAGAACCTCGTCAGCATGCGCGGTGGGCGGTATGTAATTCCTGTAAAGCGAGAATATCACAAGCAGGTAAAAGGAGCGGTACTGGATCAGTCAACCAGCGGACAGACCGTATTTGTAGAGCCCTATGAGATCGCCTCCATGCAGGGGGAGCTCGAATTGCTGGGGGCTGAGGAGGCTAGGGAAGAGATGCAGATTCTAAGCATGCTGACAGGGCTTTTGGAGAAGGAGCAGGCGGCGCTGCGGCTGAATATTGAAATTACAGGCAACTATGATTTTATTTTCGCCAAAGCCAAATATGCGCGTACAATGGGTGCAAGAAATGTTGCCCTGAATGACCGCGGTTACTTGAGGATGAATGGGGGCCGGCACCCTAATCTGGATGGGATGATTCCAGTGAGTCTGGAATTCGGCAATGGCTACAAGTCCCTTATCATCACCGGACCAAATACGGGCGGCAAAACGGTAGTGCTCAAAACGTTGGGGCTGCTAACCCTAATGGTTCAATCAGGGCTGCTAATCCCTGTAGAGCCAGACAGCGACTTCACTGTGTTCTCGGATGTCATCAGCGTGATTGGCGACGGACAGAGTCTGACACAGTCTCTAAGCACCTTTTCAGCACAGATGAAGAGTATAGAAGGGATGCTTAGAGATGCGGGTAAGGGTGTACTGCTGCTGATTGATGAGCTGGCGGCGGGTACGGACCCTGGAGAAGGCTTCGCACTTTCGATAGCCATTCTCGAGGAACTGAACCGCAAAGGAGCTAATATAATAGTTACTACTCATTTTAATGAACTTAAGGTCTTCGCCGCATCCACCAGCGGGTTCCAAAATGCGCGGATGGAGTTTGACAAGAATACGCTGCAACCGATCTACCAGTTAACTATTGGTGAAGCGGGTGAAAGTTATGCCCTGCAAATTGCCGAAAAATTAGGCATCCCCGAGTCTGTTATCCGGCGCTCGCAGCAGCTTGTAGAAGGGCAGCATGAAGTGGACGGAGATAAAAGGTACTGGAACAACTTTAACCGTTCAGGACACGGCAAATCAGGTGAAGGGTTCAAACATGTGGAAGGGAATGATTCCCCTGAGAAAGAGCTGGCTTCAAGTGTTTCTGCAGGACTGACAGAGGATTTATCAGGAGACCTAAACTCTGCTCAAACAGGTGATGGCAAGGAACAGAAGAAGGAATATGAAGTAGGAGATGCGGTGTATGTGAAGCCACTGGGCAGGACGGGAATCGTCTATGAGGCAAGGGACGGAATGGGAATGGTTGGCGTTATGATTCAAAAGCAAAAAATGAAATTCAATCATAAACGTCTAAAACCATACCTCTCTAAAGAAGAGCTCTATCCGGAGGAATATGATTTTGATATTATTTTCGAGAGTAAGGAAACACGGAAAATGCGTAAGTTGATGCGGAAAAAGCATGTGGAAGGCCTTACTATTATTCATGAGGGGAAGGACGAGTAACCGCAGCAGAAAATGCAAAGGCCTGCCCCTTGGGCAGGCTTTTTTCAAAAAGTATGGATGTTACTACAAGGGCTAGTAGGGTGCGAAGTTGAATTAAGTGCTTCACTTTAGACTGATTATTGTATATCCTCAATATTATAGTCTATAAAGGCTGTAAAGAATGACAATAGAAATGATTAATAAAACAATCTGTGGATAGCGCTTACAATGGAAGAAGGGAAGAATGATATGATGAAGCGCAGATATGGCACACTGGTGCTGGCGATGGCTATGATGCTGTCTGCTTGCAGCGGTATTAGCTCTGAGCGGCTTTCCTATGGAATTCTTTCGAATAATACGTCAGAAGTTCCTGTAGCTGGGGGAACCATCACTTATGGCTACTCCTCTCCGTTTCAAGGGTTGTTTGATCCCGCTTTTTATGAGGGTGAGGACGATTTCCAGGTACTGGAGTTCATTACAGAATCCATGTTTAAGGTAAAAGATGACTTAACCACCGTTCCGGGCATTGCCTCCTGGCAGGAATCAGACGACCACACCGTGTTCACCTTCAAAATAAAGGCGGGTGTCCGCTGGCATAATGGCGATGAGTTAACTGTAGAAGATTGGAAGTTTGCACTGGAGACCATTGCCAGCCCGGAATATACAGGGTCACGGTACTACAGTGTGGAAATGATTAAGGGCGCAGAAGCCTATCATAAAGGGGAAGCCAAGGAGATCAGCGGGATAAAAGTGATTGACCCCTATACACTGAGAATTACGATGAACGGGGTTCGGGTAAATGCACTGGACAACCTGTGGTCCTACCCGATGAATAAAAAGGTTTTCAGCGGAATCGCGGTGAAGGATATGCCGGACAGCGATCCGGTGCGGAAGCATCCTATCGGGATTGGCCCCTTTGAGGTAACAAATATCCAGCCCGGGCAGCTTGTGGAGATGAAGCGATTTGATCATTACTATCAGGGGAAGGCTTTCTTGGACGGAGTGCAGTATAAAGTGTTTGATGATAAGGAAATCGTGAATCTTCTTGAAGAGAATCAAGTGGATATAGCTTCAGCCCCGCGTGATGCTTATGCATCGCTGAAGCAGCTGGACCAGGTGGAGGTTTTGGAATCTCCGGAGCTATCTTACGAATACATAGGATTCAAATTCGGATCTTGGGATAAGGAAACCCAGCAGATTATTATGAATAATCCCAAGTTCGCCGATAAGCGTCTACGGCAGGCCATGTATTACGCACTCGATCGGAAGGGAATTATTGACCAGTACTCCTATGGTCTTGGCAGTCTGATTGAAACTCCGGTTTCCAGCTCAAGCTGGGCTAAGATTCCCAACGCAGAAATCAATACGTATGACTACAATCCGGATACAGCAAAGACACTCCTGGACGAAGCCGGCTATGTGGACAGGGATGGCGATGGATTGCGTGAAGACCCCAAAGGACACTCATTTAT
Source organism: Paenibacillus sp. P3E (assembly GCF_001909045.1). NCBI lineage: Bacteria > Bacillati > Bacillota > Bacilli > Caryophanales > Paenibacillaceae > Paenibacillus > Paenibacillus sp. P3E. Next base: position 32,655 of record NZ_LVWH01000037.1, read on the forward strand.
AATAAACTACGATGCCATGACCGGAACGACAACCGCTGAAGCAAGAACGCAGGCAATTCTCCAGAATTGGCGCGATGTCGGACTGGATGTCCGGCTGAACGGAGGCAAGCTTAAGGAGCTTAATGACTTCTACGAAGCTGTAGAAAATGACGATCCCTCAGTTGAGCTGTTCAACGGAGTATGGGGGTTGGCCAGCGATCCGGACCCCTCCGGTCTATGGAGAGCGACTGATCTGTGGAATTATCCACGGTACAGTTCAAAGCGTAGTGAAGATTTGATCCGTGAAGGCGTAGGAATCAAATCCTATGATAAAGAGTACCGCAAGCAGGTCTACTATGAATGGCAAAAATTAATCAACGAGGAAGTGCCGATGATCTTTTTTGCCGAACGCACAAATATTACGGCCGTTAACAAACGTCTGCAGAACGTTCGGGTAAATTCCATGAGCACTATTATTGAACCACAGACTTGGTGGATTAAGGAAGAGGATTGAATTGAAGCAAAGCTGGGGAGTCGCTGCCTGTGGAAGGCGGACCTTGCAGTTTTGCTTCTTTTTTATTAATTCTGCATCAAAATGAAGTTTCATTCGTCATATCCTTTATGGATTGCAAGTAGCTCCAGCACTAAACATGTCGTTATTTGTTGTTTCTTTTTTAGCGGCAAGTGATTACAATAGAAATATTGTTTATGTGTCAAAGCCGTTTTCCATGTTTATTCTACAAATAGAATGACCCGAATTCCAGAAAGGGGGGAAACATAATAATACCGAATCGGTCAAAATCTTAACAGCTAAGAAAAGCACAACCATGACTGCTTGGTGCGCTCCAGGCAAGCATTGTAAATAGATCGCAAGCAATCATATAACCATTCCACCATAAAGAAGGAATCAAAAAATCATGAAAAAAATCAAAAAAATAAAGACAAGATACATCATCATCATTGCTGCACTTGTAGTATTAATCGGTGGAGGATTTCTATTCCAAAAACAGCTGGCGGTACTGGCCTTTGATCTATTTTTGTCGGATCGGGTCGAGAATAAGCTCTCCCAGAAATCTTACCAGCCTCTAGTGAATGATGGGAATACGACGATAAAACCCGAGCCTGTTGTGTACAAAAGCGACCCGTTTTCTCTAATGCTGCTGGGTACGGACCAGCGTAAAAATGAAACGGCCCGTTCTGATACGATGATCTACGCGGTTATCCGGCCTGAAGATTATAAAATTCTACTGATCTCTATTCCACGGGACACGTACACCGAGATCATCGGACACGATGACAACAAAAAGGATAAAATTACGCATGCCTATGCGTTCGGGGGCCAGAAGATGGCCAAGGATACGCTGGAGAACCTGCTTGGACACGACATTCAATATTATGCCACTATAAATTTCCAGGGCCTAAAGGATGCGGTTGATGCCATTGGCGGTGTACCGCTGCCGATCAAAAAAGACATTGTGAACAAGGGTAAGGATCATGAGAAATTCACTATTGAAGGCGGCAAATCCAATTATAATGGTGAAGAGGCCCTCAACTATACGCGCTACCGTGAAGACAGTGACTTTAACCGTACGAAACGGCAACAGGTATTCATTGATGTAGTTGCGAACAAGATGCTGTCCATCAGCCAAATCGGGAACATCCCCGAGCTGCTGGATATTATGGGCGACAATTTCAAGACGGATATTGCGCCGTCTACAATTATTAGTCTGGCCAGAAAATTCATGGGCGGAAAAGATATGGATATTTCCAGTTTTACCGTGATGGGTGAGGGCAAACGCATCGGCGGTGTGTATTATGATATCGTTGATGAAAAGGACCTGACTGAAGCCAAAGCGATGATCGACAACTGGATGAATGCCAGCACACCGGTGGATCAATTAATCGAACCGGGCAAAGCACAAAATGCACTGGAGCCTGCGGCTACATCCGCAGCACAGTAATTCCTTCGTAAAAGAATAAGCAATGATAGCAGCAGCCATACGCAATCTTAATGGCTGCTGCTTACTGTTCTCATGCTATAATAAAATGGAACGAATGATTGGCTAAAGACGTATAATTACGGATGGCCCTTGCTTCAAGGAAAGGGTAAGGCATAATAATTCCTTCGGAACTCTTTGAGGAGGATCAAGAGATGAATATTGCGTTTTTTTTACTTCCGAAACAGGAGGTGGCGTGCGTGACCCTCGATTCAACGCTGCGTCAGACTCTGGAACGGATGGAGTTCCACCGCTATACTGCTGTGCCGATTCTGAACCGGAACGGGGAATATGCAGGAACAGTAACGGAAGGTGATCTGCTCTGGTATATGAAGGATTCGGGTGGGGCGGTGACGTTCGAAAATGCTTCCAAATTTCTGCTGAAGGATGTGCCGCTGCGGATGAATAATCTGCCGGTATCCATTGATGCGGATATGGAGGATCTAATCAATTTAGCCAAGGTACAGAACTTTGTGCCTGTTGTCGATGACATGAACCGGTTCATTGGTATCGTACGCCGGAGTCAAATTATTGAATATTGTGAAAAGGTTGTTTCACGCCAGTCACAGGAATCGGTGTAAGCCATCTTATTTTGTTTTGCGACCTGAGGCAGTATGGATCAAGGCCTGTATTTCCGGCGAGCACGGAATGCGGGCCTTTTTTGAAAAGTACAGCGAGTACTTCCGGGACGGTGGACGTCCCGTGTAGCTGGGAATTATTTATGCTATAATGGAGAATAATGCTTTTTGCCGGAGGTAGAGAGACTGTGCCCAATGTGCCGAAGGATTTGGATGTAGCCAAACGCGCCAAGGTAATTGAATGGTTGAAGACCGAAGTTATTGATCAAGTCTCACGGTTGTTCAAAGCGCTCTGGGAAGGCAGTACCTCGCGTGTGGGAGACAGTCTGGCCAGCCTGATTATGAGTTCTTATATTTTGGGTCGCAGGCTTGGAATCCCCTATCGTGAACTCGACGATCTGCTGATTGAAAAGCTCAGAAAACACAGGCAGGAAGGGCATCAATTGGAAGAATGGTACCAGGATATATCTGCATTAGAAGAACATATGCGTAAGAGGTGAATACTGTTGAAATTTCGCTGGACATCGGTGGCATGGAGCATAGTGTATCTGCTGTTGCTGCTCTCATTATCAACCCCATTGCTCATTATCACTACATTATTTATGATTATTCCGGCAGTAGTGCTGTTCACTACTCTGAATACGAAGCAGTTTATTCTCCATATTCTGCCCGTGCTGCTGATTGTCGGTCTGATTACACCCGTCTATGTCTTGATAGCGGTCTATTTCTTGATACCCGCACTAGTGATGGGGCGCTGGTACAAGAAACGTTCATCAGCGATGTCTACACTGCTCGCCGGAATGATCACCATTCTTGGTGAATTTCTGTTGCTGCTGCTGTTAGGAACCGCATTATTCAATTTTGACCTTACCACCTATGTGAATGATGTGCTGCAGATGGTGAATTCACCGCTGTCGGAACTGGGGGCCAGCAATCCTCTGATTTCGGAATTGAAGCTCTCTTCCGAGGATGTTAATACGATTAGCCATATGACTGTGCAGATTATCCCAATGACATTGATCATCAGCTCATTCATGATAGCCGTGATCACACATTCCATTGTCCGTCCGATTCTGAATAGTATGGAATATGCAGTTCCGCGAATGAAGCCAGCCCGTGACTGGAGACTTCCAAGATCGTTCATCTGGTATTATCTGCTGGGTGTAGTGCTTAGCCTTATGTTTGGGGGATCAGACAGCGGATTCATGCCGATGATTTCCGACAATCTGCTGCCGTTATTGCGGATAGGTTTTATCATTCAGGCCATCGGCTTCCTTTTCTTCCTGGTCTACGAGCGGAAATGGAGCAAGGTTGTGGCACTCCTGCTGTCGATTCCCGTTATTTTTATGCCGGGGCTGTGGATCATCGGTATAGTTGACCTGGCGTTCCCGCTGCGCGAGCTTGTGACGAAATCGAAACGATAGGGTGAGAGCTCATGCCAAAATTTCTGCAAAGACGCTGGCACGGCTATCATACCGTATGGGCGTTTATGCTGCTGCTGCTGCTGATCATAGTAGTCAGTGTCTATAATTGGGTTATTGGTGTCGCCAGTCTGTTTCTGGCAGGGACCCTCTGCTTCTCTATGCTGCAGGCAGAACTCTCGTTCCGCCGGAATCTGGTGGAATATATCAATGGGCTATCCTTTCGCATCAAGCGCGTGGAGGGGGAAGCGGTCGGAATGCTTCCACTCGGCATTATTCTGTACAGTGAGGACCGGAAAGTAGAGTGGAACAACCGCAGTGCCGGTGATATTTTCTCACGCAAATCTTTGGTTGGGGATGAAATGGAGGAGTTGCTGCCCGATATTATGCCCTCCCTTGCCACTCATGTGCCGGTTAAGAGGGAAGTCTCCAAAGATAACAGTCTGAAGGATATCCGTCAGGAGATTGCTGTCGATGAACGTTATTATCAGGTCGTCGTAATCCCTAGTGAGCGAATGCTGTATTTGTATGATATCACTGAGCTTGTGGTGCTGCGCGAACGTTACGAAGAAGAGAAGCTCGCGATCGGCATCGTGATGATGGATAATCTGGATGAAGCGGCTCAGGGGATGGACGATCAGCAACGTACCTCGCTGATCGCCAAGGTAGCGAGTGAGATTACGGAGTGGAGCAAGCAGTTTGAAGTATACCTGCGCCGGTTGTCTTCGGAGCGGTACCTCATGTTGCTTAATCACCGTAGCCTGCAGGCGCTCGAGGAGAGCCGGTTCGTCATTCTGGACGAGGTGCGGGAGATGACCGCTGATCTCAAGGTGCCCATGACGCTTAGCATCGGACTTGCCTACGGTTCAGAATCGGCCAGCGAGCTGGGAGCACTGGCGCAGTCCAGTCTTGATATGGCACTTGGCCGGGGCGGCGATCAGGCGGCCGTGAAGGCGGGCCAGCGGCTGTCTTTCTATGGCGGTAAGAGTAATGCAGCTGAGAAGCGTACGAGAGTGCGGGCCCGTGTTATTGCCCACGCCCTGCGAGACCTGATGCAGGAAAGCGACCGGGTGCTGATCATGGGCCACCGGACGCCAGACATCGATGCTGTAGGAGCTGCGATTGGTCTGCTCAAAGCAGCGCAAATGTACAATGTAGAAGCTAACATTGTGATGGAGACGCCGAATCCTTCGATTACCCGGATGATGGAGCAAATCCGCCGGGATGAGGAATTGAACAAAGCTTTTATTTCTACAGAACAAGCGCTGCAGATCATGACGGAGCATACACTGCTGATCGTAGTGGATACCCATAAGGCCTCGATGACCATGGAACCCCGCCTGGTGCAGTATGCCAGCCGGATAGTGGTCGTTGACCATCACCGCAGAGGTGAAGAGTTCATCAACGATGCTGTGCTGGTCTATCTGGAGCCGTATGCCTCATCTACGTGCGAGCTGGTTACAGAGCTTCTGCAGTATATTCATGACAAGATCAAGCTCAGCCCGCTGGAAGCTACAATGCTCCTGGCCGGAATTACGGTGGACACCAAGCATTTTGCGCTACACACCGGCTCTCGCACCTTTGAAGCGGCAGGATTTCTGCGGCGGGTCGGTGCAGACACGATTCTGATTCAGCGTATGCTGAAGGAGGATCTGCAGGAGTATATTTCAAAAGCGGAAATTATCAAACATGCCCGGATGGTGTATGATCATATAGCACTGGTTGTCACGGCTCCGGGAATGAAGATTCCGCAGCTGCTGATTGCCCAGACGGCGGATACGCTACTGGGCATGACGAACGTGGTGGCTTCATTCGTTATCAGCGAACGGCCTGACGGCCTCATTGGCATCAGCGCGCGGTCACTCGGGCGGATGAACGTGCAGGTAGTTATGGAAAAGCTGGGAGGTGGCGGACACTTGTCCAATGCTGCCGTTCAGCTAGAAGGAACAAGCAAGGAAGCAGAAGCCAGACTGCTTGCAGTACTGGCTGAAATTGAAGCGAAAGAGGGGCTGTTCGAATGAAGGTCATTTTCATAAAAGATGTTAAGGGTCAGGGCAAGAAGGGGCAAGTTAAAGAGGTATCAGAGGGTTATGCAGCCAACTTCCTGCTGCCGCGTGGACTGGTTCGCCCGGCTACTGAAGGCAATGTGAAGACTCTGGAGAATCAGGCAGCTGCTGAGCAGCGCCGCAAGGATCAGGAGAAAGAGGAAGCCGTTCAGCTGGGCAAGAAGCTGGACGAGCTGACATTGACTCTAAAAGCCAAAGCTGGCGAAGGCGGCCGGCTGTTCGGTGCCATCACAAGCAAGCAAATTGGCGAAACCCTCGCAGCAACCCAGGGGATTTCGATAGATAAGCGTAAAATTGAACTGAATGATCCGATTCGCCATGTGGGTACATTTCAGGTGACGGTGAAGCTGCATACTGAAGTAAAGGCTAACCTCACGGTTCAGGTAACGGAGGAGTAAGATGGGTGGAGATCTCTTTTTCGATCGGATTCCCCCGCAGAACCTGGAGGCAGAGCAGGCTGTAATCGGTGCTGTGCTCCTGCAGGATGAGGCGCTGATTACCGCGATGGAGCGGGTGAATACCGAAGACTTCTACGATAAACCGCATCAGATGATATTTGAAGCGATGGTGCAGCTCGGAGAAGAGAGCCAGCCGATTGACCTGGTTACACTGACGTCCAGACTGCAGGACAAGGGACAGCTTGAGGATATCGGCGGTGTCAGCTATCTGGCGAAGCTGGCGCATGCGGTGCCGACTGCAGCCAACGTTGAATACTATGCCCAAATTATCGAAGAGAAGGCGATGCTGCGGCGCTTGATCCGTACCGCGACGCAGATTGTCAGTGAAGGTTATACCGGCGGAGAAGATGTAGGTGGTATGCTCAGCGATGCCGAGCGGCGGATTCTTGAAATCTCTAACCGGCGCAGCGGCAGCGGATTTATTGCCATCCGTGATGTGCTCATGCAGGTATTCGACCGGGTGGAGCTGCTCCATCAGAACAAGGGGGGGACCTCCGGGATTCCTACCGGATTCGTGGACCTTGACCATATGACTAACGGCTTTCAGCGGAATGACCTGATTATTGTGGCTGCCCGTCCTTCTGTAGGGAAAACAGCGTTCGCCCTGAATATTGCCCAGAATGTAGCGGTTCGGGCCAAAGAGACTGTCGCTATTTTCAGTCTGGAAATGTCGGCGCCGCAGCTGGTTCAACGTATGATTTGTGCTGAAGCGAATCTGGATGCCAATATTATGCGTACTGGTGACTTCAAAAGTGATGATGACTGGTCGAAGCTGACGATGGGAATTCAATCTTTGTCCGAAGCGGAAATCTATATTGATGATACTCCCGGTATTACGGTTACGGATATTCGTGCAAAATGCCGAAGACTGAAGAAGGAAAAAGGTCTGGGCATGATTGTCATTGACTATTTGCAGCTCATTCAGGGGCGCGGCAAGGGCGGTGAGAACCGTCAGCAGGAAGTCTCGGAGATCTCCCGTACTTTGAAGCAGATTGCCCGTGAGCTGGATGTACCGGTGATTGCTTTGTCTCAGCTCAGCCGTGGTGTGGAGCAGCGTCAGGATAAACGTCCGATGATGAGTGACCTTCGTGAATCGGGCTCGATTGAGCAGGATGCCGATATCGTGGCCTTCCTGTATCGTGATGATTACTATAATCAGGATACTGAAAAGAAGAATATCATCGAAATTATTATTGCCAAACAGCGTAATGGTCCTGTAGGCACCGTAGAGCTGGTGTTCCTGAAAAATTTCAACAAATTCGTCAACTACGAGCGTGCTCATAACGAACCGTTTGCAGGTTAGGCATTTTTTGTACAATATCCGAACGATCACACATTTCCTTGTGAGATCGTTCGTTTTTATTTGACTTTAAAAAGTACCGCTGTTACACTGGTTATTGTGCTTTAGCGGGTTAAACCGCCGGGCGTCCGGAGGGCTGCGTACATAAGAAGCGAGTACAGAGCCCATATTACAAGTGGAAACGGCTTCGCTGTCCTAAAGGGACGGCGGGTTTCAGCGGGAAATAGAAGGATAATTTATAGCTTAATCATATAGATTCTTCTATTTTGAAAAATAATGGTGCTAAGCGAGCACCTACGGAGGAATGAACATGTCAACGGTAGTCGTCGTGGGAACACAATGGGGAGACGAAGGCAAAGGCAAGATCACGGATTTTCTGGCAGAGAGCGCAGATGTGGTCGCCCGGTATCAAGGGGGTAACAATGCCGGTCACACGATTCTGATTGACGGGAAGAAGTTCAAGCTGAGCTTGATTCCATCAGGAGTATTTTATAAAGAGAAAACTTGTGTCATCGGTAACGGAATGGTTATCAACCCTGAAGCGCTGATTCAAGAAATTAATTATATTCATGAGAACGGCTTCGACACCAAGAATCTGGTGATCAGTGACCGCGCCCATGTCATCATGCCATATCATATGCTGCTGGATGCGCTGGAAGAGGACCGTAAAGGCCCGAACAAAATCGGCACTACCCGCAAAGGGATTGGCCCGGCTTACATGGATAAGGCCGCCCGTAACGGTATCCGCATTGCTGATCTGATGGATGCAGAAGAGTTCGAGCTGAGACTGCGCCACCTAATGGAAGAAAAGAACCAGGTAATTACTCAGGTCTATGGAGCGGAAGCGCTGGACGTAGAAGAAATTCTGACCCAATATCTGGAGTACGCAGAAGTGCTCCGAGGCTATGTTACGGATACCTCTGTAGTGCTGAACGAGGCCATTGATGCCGATTCCCGTGTGCTGTTCGAAGGCGCGCAGGGTGTAATGCTTGATATTGACCAAGGCACGTATCCATTTGTTACTTCTTCCAATCCATCGGCAGGCGGCGTCTGCATCGGTTCAGGTGTAGGACCGTCCAAGATTAAGCAGGTTATCGGTGTAGCCAAGTCCTATACTACCCGTGTTGGTGATGGACCGTTCCCAACCGAGTTGAACGATTCGATTGGCGACTACATCCGTGAAACTGGTCATGAGTATGGTACCGTAACGGGACGTGCACGCCGCGTAGGCTGGTTCGACAGTGTAGTGGTGCGTCATGCCCGGCGCGTCAGCGGAATTACCGGTCTGTCCTTGAACTCACTTGACGTACTTAGTGGTCTCGAAACCGTAAAGATCTGCACAGGTTATAAATACCGTGGAGAAGTGATTACCCACTATCCGGCCTCACTGAAAATGCTGGCAGAATGCGAAGCCGTCTATGAGGAGCTTCCAGGCTGGAGTGAGGATATCACTTCGGCGAAGACGCTGGAAGACCTGCCGGTGAATACACGGAAATATGTTGAACGGGTGTCGGAGCTTACAGGCATTCCGATCTCGATCTTCTCCGTAGGCCGTAACCGTGAGCAGACCAATCAAGTACTTCCAATCTATATCTAGATCGAATATAAGATTCATCCTCTGAGGGGCCTCTATTGAGGCTCCTTTTTATTTGTTACTGGCGATAATCAAAGAGTCTCTATATCGGTTCAGACGTTTCTCTTGCAGCGTTCTAGTCAATACTGAAAGGATAGAAGGACCCGAGGCCTGATATTCCTGAGATTGGCCATGAACAGAAGCAAGGGAGAGATGAAGATGAAAATGGTAAAGCGTACACTTGCTGTCTGCCTGATTGTGGTGCTGGCCAGTGCACTGTCTATTCTGACTACAGCCTATGTGGTGAATACGTATATCCGGTCGGTGCTCGCAAGCTTCGACATTAAGCTGGATGGCCCAGGGCCGGGGATCGGCGGATTTATGAAGAGTCTGACCGGTATGGACACAAAACCTCCGGCGCCAGTTACAGCTGAGGATAAAGAAACTGCAGTGCCAGACAGTAGCAAAACGGAAGAAGGTAAACCAAATACGACTGGCGGTAAAAGTGGAGAGAAAACGGTGGAGGAAGATGCCCCTAAGGATGCCCTGCCTGTGATGGGCGAAGCCGCCAGTGAACAGGAATTGGTAATGACACCGGAGGCCATGCTGAATTTGAAGGAGAATCTGCCTGCTGATGAAAAAACCAATATTTTCAATATTTTAATGGCTAAGCTGCCTCAGGAGGAAATGCAAAAGATATCCAAGGCCATGGAAGATGGGCTAACAGAGAGTGAAGTCCAGGAACTGCAGCAGGTCATAGCGAAATACGTAGATCAAAAGGAATATGAGACCTTAATGAAAATGCTTACACCAAACAGCAAGGATAGTCCACAAAATTAATAAATGTCACTTTTTGGACACTGGAAGGCTGTTTATGCGTCATATTTCTGGAATAAACCCGCGATTTTCGCGGGTTTTGTTGTGTTTGGAAAGTTGAAATTTTTCTCCTGGCTGTGGTACAGTAAAAAAGGACTATAAGGGGTTAATTTTTTGTAACCTTTTTCAGGTACCTCACAACATGATCATTCGTACTCATGCAAATAGATAAATAGATGCTGCAGCATATATAAAAGGGGACGTATAACAAAGCTTGGCCGCTCTGTGCGGTAGGAATGGGCGGACTGAAAGGGAGAGTTTCATGAAGGGATTTAAGTTCATGCGCCAGGCGGGGAAGCTGCGGAACGATGACGGGTATTCCGCAGAGCTCGGTGCAGCAAGTCAACAGGGCAGCGATGCCGATAGCGATAATGTCTTTCATCAGGAGACTAAACCCCGGAGATTACGGCGCTCCTGGATCGCGGCTTCCGCCGGTCTGGTGCTGCTTGGTGCGTTTCTGGTGGGAGCCGAGAAGAGGTATGTGACCGCTAATACGGTAACTTACTATAAGGTTCTGGTGAAGGGCGAAGAAATCGGAAAGATCAGCCAAAAGGCTGATCTGGAGCAGCTATTTGAACAGAAGAGTCAGGAGTATCAGGTGAAGTATCCTGAGTCCGTGATGGTTCTGCAGACAGACGGGATTTCGACCGAGGCCGAAAAAGCCTTTAAGCCTGAGGTTGACAGCCGTGCCACATTGGACAAATTGGATGGCATGCTGAAGGCCTATGCGGTAGGTGTGCAATTAACGGTAGACGGCGAGGTTCTTGGCATCGTCAAGGATCAGGCGACGGCAGCAGCCGTGCTGAAAGGTGTCAAGGAGCATTACATGCCGCAGACCGAAGCTTCTACAGGAGCGCAGCTCAAGAAGACGGCTGCTTCAAGTTCAGCCAAGGGCGCAACCAGTGCCAAGGATACCGTAGAGTCGGCTGATATCCGCGAGCAGGTGTCTATTGTACCGGTCAAAGCCGATCCGAACAAAGTCTTAAGTGTGGATGAAGCCGTAAGTGCACTTACCGAAGGCAAAGAGGAGCCGCTGACGTATACGGTGCAGGAAGGCGACACGATTTCTGGTATCGCCAAGCTGTATGATACTACACAGGCTGAGATCTTCAAGAACAATCCTACGGTCAAAGAATTGACGCTGCAAATTGGCGACACTCTGCAATTGACGGTTCCCCAGCCCGCACTTACGGTGGTTACCGTAGAACAGGTGGGCGAACAGGTCGTTACCGAGCCGGATGTGGTTGTGCGTAAGAGCGATCTGCTCCCAGCAGGCAAGAGCAAAGTGGTACGTCCGGGACAGACTGGCCTCAAAACGATGCAGTACCGCCTAACCAAAGAAAACGGTCTGGTCGTCAAGGAAGAATGGCTGGGACAGACGGTGGTGCATGCTTCGCTGCCGGAAGTGGTGTACCGGGGAACCAAGGTTGTCGGAGAAGGAACGTACAAGGAAACCAAGTCTGCCGGAGAAGGAACAGGGATGTTTGCCTGGCCGGTGATGGGTGCATCGATTTCCAGCAGCTACGGCGAGCGTTGGGGCCGCGTACATAAAGGTGTTGACCTGGTGTCCGGTAACCGTACGATCAAAGCCGCCGATGCCGGAACAGTCAGCTTTGCAGGTGTACAGAACGGATATGGCAACGTAGTGATTGTAGATCATCATAACGGGTATATTACGTACTACGGTCATTTGAGCAGAATTTCAGTCTCTCTTGGACAAAGACTTGAACAAGGTACGCAAATCGGAGTCATGGGCAGCACTGGACGTTCAACCGGCACACATCTGCATTTTGAAATCCGCAAAAACGGGATCGCGATCAATCCAATGAAGTATCTGCAATAATTCATATCTTAAGCCAGCCGTCCGAGTGATTCCGGGCGGCTTTTAAATTACAAGAATGCGCATCGTAGGATGTGACGCCAGGACAGGTATGCTAAAATAAGAGAATCAATGATAAGTATGGTTAGAAAGGTGAAGCGGAGCATATGCAGATGGGGACGATTCTGGTAGTAGACGATGAACAGCCTATTGCTGATATATTGAAATTCAATTTGGAAAAAGAGGGCTATGAAGTAATCTGCGCCTTTGACGGAAACAGTGCAGTAGAGCTTGCCTTGTCCAAACGGCCCGACCTGATGCTGCTCGACCTTATGCTTCCCGGCAAAGATGGCATGGATGTCTGCCGTGAGGTGCGTTCAGCTCATCTGGATATCCCGATTATTATGCTTACCGCCAAAGATGGGGAGATCGACAAGGTGCTGGGCCTGGAGCTTGGAGCAGATGATTATGTAACCAAGCCTTTCAGTACGCGGGAACTGCTGGCGAGAGTCAAGGCGCAAATGCGGCGCCAGCATAAGCCGGTACCGTCGGAAGCACAGAGTGAACAACTGGAAAGCAAGCAGGGGGTACAGCATTTTGGCCTGTTTGTGGATACGGACATGTACATGGTCTATAAGGAAGGCGAGCCGCTTGATCTGACGCACCGTGAGTATGAACTGCTCTATTATATGATTCGCCACGCCGGCAAGGTAATGACCCGGGAGCATTTGCTGCAGGCCGTATGGGGCTTCGAGTATTTCGGGGATGTGCGGACCGTTGATGTAACGATCCGCCGTCTGAGAGAGAAAATTGAGGAGAATCCCAGCAAACCGGAATATATTTTTACCCGGCGCGGACTTGGTTATTTGATGCATAGCCCCAAAAGCGGAGGGTTGTGATGAAGGGACTGTCCTTTTTCCGGACGATACAGGCCAGGCTTATAATCATTTATGTACTGCTGATTCTGATCGCGATGCAACTGATTGGCGTATATTTTGTCAGCTCGATGAAGAATTCACTCACTGATAATTTCACCAAGGACCTCAAGGCGCGCGCGGAGATGCTCTCGATTCTGACCGCCGATAAATTCGGCAGTGAGGCCGGAACCGCAGATGAAGAGACTGCAGTAGAAAGTCTGCGCGGTATGGTCAACAATTTGTATATCAATGGTGCCGAGATTCAGGTGCTGGATGCAAGCGGTAAGATCATCACCACTTCGGTTCCTTCGCAGAATGACTATGTCGGCCAGCGCAACACCCAGACAGTGGTCAGCCGCGCTCTTCAGGGAATCAGCGACAATGAGGAGTATATTATAGCGGATGATAATGTGCGCAAGAAGGTAGTCGCCAAGCCCGTGCTTTCCGGGGACAAAGTGGTAGGAGCGATCTATATTGCTGCTGACATGAAAGATCTGTATGCCACCATGAGCCGGATCAACAGCGTATTCCTCTCCGGACTGCTGCTGGCACTGGCGCTGACGGCCGTTCTGGGCGTTATTCTGGCGCATACGATCACACATCCGATTAAGGAAATGACCCGGCACGCCACGGCGGTAGCCGAAGGACGCTTCAACCGCAAAATGCCGGTTTTCGGCAACGATGAGATAGGCCAGCTAAGTCAGGCTTTTAATTATATGACTGGAAGATTGCGGGAAGCTCTCTCTCAGAATGAAGAGGAGAAAGAGAAGCTGGCTTCCATTCTGGCGAATATGAGTGACGGTGTTGTCGCTACCGATGAGAGTGGCGGGGTTATTCTGATGAATACCCGGGCAGCAGATATGCTGGGTTCAGAAGGTCCGCTCCCGGAGGGTGCTCCCTTGGACGAGCTGCTCGGCTTGGATCATGAGCAGTCAGGCTCCCTTGCTCAGGGTAATGCCCAGTCTGCAATGCTCCATCTGTCGCCAATGGGCGGAGGAGATCCCAACATTGTGCGTGTTACCTTCACGCCTATACACCGGCGGGAGGGCAGAGGGATCGCGGGTACGATAGCGGTCCTGCAGGATGTGACCGAGCAGGAGAATCTGGAAGAGTCGCGCCGTGAGTTTGTAGCGAATGTGTCGCATGAGCTGCGGACACCGCTAACGACCATCAAGAGCTATGTTGAGGCACTGGATGACGGCGCACTTGAAGATCCGCAGCTTGCCGTGCGGTTCGTTGGGGTCATCCGCAATGAGACGGAGCGGATGATCCGCCTGGTTACGGATCTTCTGCATCTCTCACGTCTGGATTCGAAGGAATCCAGCCTGCGTATTCAGCAGACCGATATTTCCGAGATGCTGGAGGATGTGGCGGACCGCTTCTCTTTTCAAATCCGCCAGAAACGGATTCATATCAGCACCAGAGTCCGCAAAGAGGTCGAGAGCGCTTGGCTCGACCGTGATCAAATCGATCAGGTGCTGGGCAATCTGGTCTCCAATGCGCTGAAATATACACCGGAGGGCGGGACGATTCAGCTCGAAGCCCTGAAGAATGAAGAGGGGATGCTGGCTGTTTCTGTCCGGGATTCTGGAATCGGCATCCCGAAGAAGGATATTGAGCGCATCTTTGAGCGTTTCTATAGAGTGGACAAGGCCCGTTCCCGTAACATGGGAGGCACAGGCCTGGGACTGTCCATTGCCCGGGAAATTGTCAAAGCACATGGCGGCTCAATTTCCCTTCAATCGGAGCTGAATGAGGGCTCACTGGTCACCTTTACACTGCCATTGAAGCAGGAGAGGGGGAGTGAGTCATGAAGGAAAAGGTGAAATCCTGGGTTCTTGCGCTGCTTGTATTTGGGAGTCTTGTAGAGAGCTATTATCTGATCTACCGGTTGCCGGGCAGCGATTCAGCGGTCATGTCGGAGAATTTATATGTGAAGACAGACAATATGGGGCCGGAGGAGAAGGTGGAGAACCTGCTCTATCCCGATAAAATGATTATTCATATGGGGGAGAGCAAGCATACGCTTTTTTATCCCAATACGACATTTTATAATCTCATCCTTAACCGCCTGAAGGGCCGGAGCTTTGAGAGCTTTCAGCGGCGGTCCGTGCAAGACTTCGACTGGGATAAGATCCGGAATGAAAATCCGGGGATTGAGCTGTCCTTTGGTGCAGGAATTCCCGTAACCCTGCTGCAGCGGGTCATGCAGTTGTCACCCGATTCCCTGTTTGAAGGGGAAAGCATCGACAGGATTTGGATTTATAATATGAAAAATGATTCCAAAGCACACGCGGTCTTCTTCAGTACCCGGGGCGACATTGTCTATGAAGCGGCCAAGGCCGACCTCACCGTGCAGGATGTGCAGCAGCATGTCGATTTCGGCAATAACCTGACCAATTACAAAGCAGTGAACGGCGATTATTATGTGCCGGATGCCAAAGTATCGATGGTTGAAGTCGAAATGCCCTCCGGCATGTATACGATTCAGCAGATGCAGAGCAATCTCTTTTTTGATGCAGGCAGTACCCGATATATTCCGGAAAAAGACGGCTCCGAAATTTATACAGACAGCAAACGCAGTCTTCAGGTCGATCAAGAACAGAACTGGATGAGCTATAGTGATCCGGCTGCCCTTCCCGCTGGGGACAGCACTCCGGCTAAGGATGCCCTGGAGGCCGTTGATTTTGTGAATGAGCACGGGGGCTGGAATGGAACTTACCGGCTGGCTGCAACAGAAGAGGGCAGGCAGGAACGCAAGGTATCTTTTCAACAGTTCTATGGTTCTTCTCCCTATGGCTCCTATCCGATTATCAGCCAGCCGAAGCTGCAATACGGAGTGATTAATCTGGAGCTTCAGCAAGGAACCGTATCATCCTATGAACGTTCCCTGATGTTTGTGGAAGAGGACAAGGCGGTCAAGCGGATCGTAGATTTATCATTCGGGGAAAGGCTGGAGGGCCAATTGGCACAAATTAGCCAGGCTTCTGCGGTGAAGGATTTGACTCCGGTGTATGTGCCTGCTGTCAAAGGGGAGAAGCTTCAGCTGATTCCGGTATGGCGGGTTACGCTTAAGGACGGCACCGTGCTTACGCTGAATTAGGGTTCCGAAGCTATATACATTATTAAACGGTAGAAGTGCAGACGACAGCGGCGGAAGTCCAAACATTCCCTGTATGACGATCAGAATTAATATGAGAATCTTAAAGTTCAACCAATATAGTTACAAAACGTTTAGGAGGGAAGGTATGGACTGGGGAAGAGCAAAAAATGTGCTGATATACGCCTTTCTGGTATTGAATCTGTTGCTGTGCTATCAGCTTTGGATGGATCTGCGTGATCAGGCCAGCGCCAACCTTGATTTCACCTCCTTGTCGAAGGCAACGCAGGCTGTCATGGAAGAGAAGAACATTCGTATTCTATGTCCAATTCCGGCTGCAACCCCCCAGTTGCCGGATCTTACGTATCACTATTCCGGTGAGGAGCAGAACGAACCTCCTGTAGAGCTTAAAGAGCCGATAGACAGCAAGCTGATCTATTCCTCGTTTACCGAGCTTAGTACGGCGCTGGAGGGGCAGATCCCCGATATATCCAATTATCGTTTTGATGCCCAGGAAAGTGAGGTAGGCAAGTTCGTGCTGCACCCGCTGGTAGATAAGAAATGGTCACTGTTCAGGGTTAGACTGGAGCTGATTAACAGTGATCAGAAGATCGTGGCTTTCCGGTGGCCGAAGATTGAGATGGTAACTACAATGAGTGATACTGATCAGAAGGTGCTTCCGGCATCGCAGGCGCTCAGCAGCCTAATTGAGAAGTATTTTCCGGCGAATTCGGTGGTTAAGGAGATTGAGCTGGGATATTACGGCGAGCTATTCAACTCCGAGAGCCAGGTGGCTTCGCCAATGTGGCGGTTCATGCTGGAGAATGGCAATGCCTATTATGTAGATGCCATTAGCGCGGACATAATCAGTCCTAAGACAACAGAGTAGAAGGAGCAGGAGAGAGAATGGGAATATCATTTACAGTGCTGTCCAGCGGTTCTACCGGTAATGTGACGGTGGTGCGCAACGGGGAAACGACACTGATGATTGACGCCGGGCTTAGCGCGAAGCGGATTGATGAGCTGCTGGCTATGCGCGAGCTGACCGGACAGGATATCGATGGAATTCTAGTTACGCATGAGCATTCCGATCACATTAAGGGACTCGGGGCAATGGCGCGCAAATATGATCTTCCGATCTATGCCAACATGAGTACCTGGGGAGCGATTGAGAAGGGCATCGGCACGATTGCCGAGCAGAACCGGGTCATTCTGGAGACGGGGCAGAATAGGGATTTTGGCAGTATGCGGGTAGAGTCATTTGCGATCTCGCATGACGCGGCTGAGCCAGTGGGGTATAACTTTTACGATGGCAAAGAGAAGCTGTGTGTGGCGACAGATCTGGGTTATGTGAGCGATAAAGTGCGTACGGCGATCTCAGATGCCGATGTGCTTGTACTGGAAGCCAATCATGATATTGAAATGCTGAGAATGGGACGGTACCCCTGGAACACGAAGCGGCGGATTTTAGGTGACCTGGGCCATTTGTCTAATGAGGCGGCAGGTGCGGCGCTGAGTGAAATTCTTACCGGGCGGACCAAACGCACGTATCTGGCACATTTGAGCCGGGATCACAATATGATGGACTTGGCCAAAATGTCTGTTCGCGTTGCGATGGAGGACCGGGGCTGTTTTTTCAAAGACAGTGAATTCAGGCTCTGTGACACCTACTATGACCGGCCTACGCCATGGGATAAGGTGAGCCAGTCATAAGCTGGTCCATTTCCGTAATCTTGCGTTCCAGCTCTTGGCGGGAGAAGAAGCCCTTATCAATCAGAAGTTCGATCAAGGCGCTCTGAACCAGAACCAAATGATAGTGCTCATCCTTAAGATCACCCAATTTACCGATAAACTGCACAAGATCCATACTGGCTGAAAAAGATTCCAAGCTATACCCCTCCTTGCATGTAATAATTTACATGGTTTTTACGGCAGAAAAAACACGGTGTAACATCTGCGTGTGATACAATTAAATAGTAAGCGTAAGACGGACTTTGGCAACATGGTTTCTATTATTGTAGGCATTTATGCTGCGAAATATTCCTGAAAAATGACAGATAACGCTAGCTTGCAAGAATTCTAGACGTCCTATGTGCTTTGCCCCCGTACTTTTAGGGTGAAATAATAAAATGAAACCTTTTAGTTCTTCCTGGAGTCTAAGAGAAGATGAGGTAAACTCGGGCGTGGTTGCTTGGCGTTCAGGTATTGAATGCAGTAGCAATAGAGGGGAGAGGATGTAACGGTGGGACTGTTTGACGATGATTTCTATTCAACGAAAGTGTCACGGCGCAGAAGCAGAAAGATTGATGCCTCAAGCGAACGAGGCGGGCACAAATGGCCCCGCAGATCGCGGAGGAACCTGGCTACATGGCAGGTAGCTATGATCTGCTCTATAGTCAGTGCTGTGACAGCGGTGCTTCTGTTCAGTCTGGTGACCGGACAGCTGACCCATGAGAAAGCCGAATCAACGGTGGTAATCGGTAAGGTTGCTGCAAGCAGTGGTGATCCCTATGAACGGATTATTCAGGCCGCCGCCCTTGTACGCCCGGCGGTTGTGAGCATTATTAATCATAAGAAAGATAACAAGGAACTTAATATTCTCGATGAGTCCGCACTGGGTTCGGGAGTTATTTATAAGAAAGAAGACGGCAAGGCATTTATTATTACGAACAACCATGTGATCGAAGGTGCGGCCAAACTGGAAGTTGTTACGGTTAACGGGGAGACCCGCAAAGCAGCACTTGTTGGCGCGGATAAAGTAAGCGATATAGCAGTGCTCTCCATTGATGGAGGGGGGATTAACACCATCGCCCAGATCGGCGATTCCTCCAAGCTCCGGCTGGGAGAGACCGTCATTGCTATCGGCAATCCCCTGGGGCTTGGAGATACACTAACCTCTGGGATCGTCAGCTATACGGAGCGGACCATTCCTGTATCGCTAAATCAGGATGGTGTGTATGACTGGGAGCAGGAAGTCATTCAGACGGATGCTGCCATCAACGAGGGCAACAGCGGCGGGGCTCTGGTGGATTTGGATGGAAAGGTGATCGGCATTAATACGATGAAGATCTCCGACACAGGCGTGGAAGGGCTCGGTTTTGCGATTCCGGCCAATCATGTAATGGAAACGGCGGATGAACTTGCAGCTAAAGGTAAAATCTCCCGCTCCTACTTAGGTGTATATTCAGTGGATCTTAATAATCCTTATGTGCCATTGGCGGAGGACCAGCGTAAGGAGCTGAATCTGCCCACCAGCGTGAAGGACGGGGTTGTCGTTCTGGATGCAGTTGGACCTGCTAAGGATGCGGGCCTGCAGTTCAATGATGTGATTACGAAGTTTGATGATCAATCCATTACATCTACACTGGCACTGCGCAAATATCTGTACGATCATACCAAGATCGGTGATGATCTTAAAATCACCTTTTACCGCAATGGGGCCCTGAAGCAGGTTACAGTAAAACTTCTGGAGAAGCCAGAGGAATAAAAGTCTTTTGGGCAGTATATAATATAGAGGCAGTCACATGAGGGAGCGGCGCCGCCCTATAAATGATTTATAATTTATGAGCGGCAGCCGTTTCTAAGTTGTGAAAATGGGGTAAAAGATAGTACTGGAATCAAGATTGTACAATTTCGGCCGACTGGCAGCCCTTACATTGGAAGGTTAACCTAAATAGTGAAAAAACGGAGAAATTCGGATGGGACAGCTTGCCTTTGTTATTGAGGTGTGGTAACATGAAATTAATCATACAATTGATACCTAATTCTCGTATTGAAAAGGGCTGTCAAATGGATTACAACCTTTCTCAATGTGTGAATTTTTTCTTTGTTTGAAGATAAAAAGAACATATTAATTTAAATTTGTGGAGGTAACACACATGCAAACAGGTACAGTTAAATGGTTCAACGCAGAAAAAGGATTCGGTTTCATCGAAGTTGAAGGCGGAAGCGACGTATTCGTTCACTTCAGCGCAATCACTGGCGACGGCTTCAAAACTTTGGACGAAGGCCAACGCGTTGAATTCAACGTTGTTCAAGGCAACCGCGGACCACAAGCCGAAAACGTTGTAAAACTGTAATAATAGAAGGTACCGTCCCCGCTTGTGAAAGTTGGGACGGTCTTTTTTTCAAATATAAGGAATTATATGCTTCATGCAATATCGGTCCCTTATATTTCTCGTGAAACGGTTGCCGTCCTTAACATCAAGGGCGGCAATGTCGTTTCTACTTGTCTGGATTCTCAACTTGTGACATAAAGGAAGGGAGGAACGGCAATGAACTACCGGAAGAAGCCTTTGGAGGAAGTACCGGAAGAAAATACCGCAATTTGGGCCTGTACCAACGATGGATGTAATGGATGGATGAGGGATAATTTCGCATTTGAACATGCGCCTTCTTGCCGTCTCTGTCACTCCCCGATGGAGCGCAGTATGAAGATGCTGCCACTGCTGCTCAATTCCAATGGCGATTTGAAATCGCTGAAGAAGGGTATTTCCATTACCTAACCAATGCCTTTATGAGTCAAGCTTCTATAGAATAATAAACACATTCAAGACGGTGAAACCGTCTTATTTTTTTTGCTTTCAGGACGCAATATTGTGATATTTGTCACAAATTTATTGAATTTTAAGCCTGAATAGGGTGTATAATGTGATAAATATCACACTTAACCCTTTGAATTTTTGACAAAATAGACATATCGAATGGGAGAAGGAAGGGGAGAAATATGGATACAGTGATGCTGTCGCGATTACAATTTGCGTCGACGACAATTTTTCATTATTTCTTTGTACCAGTATCAATTGGACTCGCGCTCTTGATTGCAATCATGGAGACGATGTATGTCAGAAAAGGCAATGATGAGTACAAAAGAATGGCGCAGTTCTGGGGAAAGCTTTTCCTGATTAACTTCGCTGTGGGCGTTGTAACAGGGATTCTGCAGGAATTTCAGTTCGGTATGAACTGGTCTGACTACTCGCGTTTTGTCGGGGATGTATTTGGAGCTCCACTAGCGATTGAAGCGCTGCTTGCTTTCTTTCTGGAATCTACGTTTATTGGAATTTGGATTTTCGGCTGGGATAAGGTATCCAAACGTGTCCACCTGGTCTCGATCTGGCTGGTAGCGCTCGGCACCATGCTGTCGGCTTTCTGGATTCTACTGGCCAACTCGTTCATGCAGCATCCGGTAGGTTTTGCTATCAATAATGGACGGGCTGAAATGAATGATATATGGGCATTGATTACCAATGGACAATTACTGGTCGAGTTCCCGCATACAGTTCTCGCCGCATACGCTACAGGCGCCTTCCTGGTCACGGGAATTAGCGCATATAAATTGCTGAAGAAGCAGGATGTTTCCTTCTTCCGCAAATCATTTGAGATTGCTGCGATTGTCGGTATCATTTCATCGTTCGGTGTAGCCATTGCGGGTCATGCCCAGGCGCAATATCTGGTTGGGACTCAACCGATGAAGATGGCTGCTTCCGAAGGACTGTGGGATGACAGTGGAGACCCTGCTGCATGGACAGTTTTTGCGACGATTGATCCAGAGAATAAAATAAGCTCTCATGAAGTGAAAATTCCATATATGCTGAGCTTTCTCTCTTACAGTAAGTTTTCGGGATCTGTTAAAGGGATGAATACGCTGCAGGCTGAATATGAAAAAGCATATGGTCCTGGGGATTATATTCCACCGGTGCGCACGACCTTCTGGAGCTTCCGGATCATGGTTGCTGCAGGCTCGCTTATGATTCTGCTGGGAGTGTACGCCATCTACCTGATGTGGCGCAAGAAGATGGAACGCCCGAACACCTGGTTCATGCGCTTTATGTTCTGGGGGCTGCTGCTTCCGCCGATTGCTAATACATCGGGCTGGATTATGACCGAGATGGGAAGACAGCCGTGGACGGTATTTGGGTTAATGACTACAAAGGATAGTGTATCGCCTAATATTACGAGCGGACAGGTGTTATTCTCGGTCATTTCTTTTACAGCAATCTACGCCATTCTTGGTTTGGTACTGGTTGGCTTGTTCATCAAGGTGATCAAAAAAGGTCCTTACGCCATGGATAACGATCACGGCGAATCCCATGATCCGTATAACAAGGAGGGATCCCATGCTTTCTCTTAATGAATTGTGGTTTGTGCTGATTGCTGTGCTGTTTGTCGGCTTCTTTTTCCTGGAAGGCTTTGACTTCGGCGTAGGGATGGAAACTCAGATTCTGGCGAAGAATGATACGGAGCGCCGGGTGCTGATCAACTCGATCGGGCCATTCTGGGATGCGAATGAAGTATGGCTGATTACAGGTGCAGGTGCAATGTTCGCCGCTTTCCCGCACTGGTATGCAACGCTTTTCAGTGGATTCTACATTCCTTTCGTGTTTGCGCTGCTGGCGCTGATTGCCCGCGGTGTCGCCTTTGAATTCAGAGGCAAACGGGACTCGCTGGCTTGGAAAAGAACCTGGGATGTCTGCATCTTTTTCGGAAGCTTCCTGCCGCCGTTCCTGCTTGCCGTAGTGTTCGCCAGCTTCATCAAGGGGCTGCCGATCGACGGGGATATGCAGATGTATGCCGGATTCTTCGATATTGTAAATGGTTATACTGTAGTGGCTGGTATTACTGTAGTGATGCTCTGCCTGGTGCACGGATTGATGTTCACTACGCTTCGAACGGTAGGGGATCTGCAGGAACGTGCCCGCAAGCTGGCACAGAAGCTGCTGTTCCCGCTGGCTGCGCTGCTGCTCGCTTTTGTGGTAATGACTTATTACATGACAGATGTATTTGAGAAACGGGGAGCACTGCTGTTCGTAATTGTAATTCTGGGAATTGCTGCTTATGTGCTGTCCGGCTATTTCATGAGTAAGAAGAAAGACGGGCTCGCCTTCGGGATGACGGGTGCGGTGATGGCCTTGTCGGTAATCTCTATCTTTGTCGGACTCTTCCCGCGGGTGATGATCAGTTCGCTGGATCAAGCCTTTAATCTGACGATTACGAATGCAGCTTCCGGCCATTATTCCTTGAAGGTGATGACGATTGTGGCGCTGTCGCTGCTGCCGTTCGTGCTGGGCTATCAGATCTGGAGCTACTTCGTCTTCCATAAACGGGTTCACGAGAAGGAGCATCTTGAATACTAATGGATAAAAATTTGCTTGGGTATAAAGGAGTTAAGCCGGTCTTTCTGATCGTGGGCTTCCTTACCCTGGTGCAAAGCCTGTCCATTCTTCTGCTGGCGAAGTCGCTGGCAGAAGTTGTCTCTTCGCTATTTGCGGGGGAACCGCTGAAGGAACAAGGGGCGAAATCGCTCTTGTTCCTTCTTGCGTTTCTGGTGCGCCATGCCAGTGCCCTGCTGATGAGCCGTGTGTCTTACCGCTTCGCGGAAGCTACTGGCAGCAGCATGCGGAGACAGATGATGGACAAGCTGTTCCAGCTGGGACCAAGGCTGGCAGGCGACCGGGGGACCGGAGATCTGGTTACGCTTGTGCTTGAAGGAGTCACGAAGTTCCGGACGTACCTGGAACTGATTATTCCGCGGATGGTGGGGATGGCGGTCACACCGGCCCTGCTGCTGGTGTACGTCTACACTCAGGACACCTCAAGCGGTGTTATTCTTACGTTGACGATGCCGATCATTATTGTCTTTATGATTCTGATCGGGATGACGGCCCGCAAGCAGATGGACCGTCAATTGAAATCGTACCGCACGCTGTCCAATCACTTCGTGGATTCGCTGCGTGGTCTGGAAACGCTGAAGTTTCTCGGGCGCAGCCGCAGTCATAGCGAGAGTATAGCGGCAGTTAGTGACCGCTACCGTTCCGCGACCATGCGTACGCTTCGCGTAGCTTTTCTGTCCTCGTTCGCCATGGACTTCTTCACGATGCTGTCTGTGGCTTCAGTAGCGGTAAGCCTCGGCCTCCGTCTGGTGAATGAACAGATGACATTGGTCACTGGACTAACCATTCTGATCCTGGCACCGGAATATTTCCTGCCGGTCCGCCTGGTCGGAGCGGACTTCCATGCTACTCTTGATGGCAAGGAAGCGGGAGAAGCGATGAAGAGTATTATTGACCGGGAGGCAGTGGAAGCCAAACTGCTGAATTCGGCTGGTGTCATAGCTGAAGCTGGAACTGGAGACAAAGCTGGAACGGTAACAAGTGACGTTGCAGGTACTTCGGCTTCCGGAGCTGTTCCATTCAGGGATGTATTCACTTGGCAGAAGGACAGTGTCCTTGCACTACATCAGGTGGGCGTGAAATATGAAGCCGATGGTATTGCTTCGCTCTCCGGTGTGGATCTGGCGTTCAGAGGGAATGCCAAGATCGGCATTATTGGCGAAAGTGGTGCAGGTAAGTCCACCCTGGTGGATATCCTGGGTGGCTTCCTGCATCCTACGTCCGGTACGATTGAAGTGAACGGTAACCAGGTGAGTGCGTTAACCGATGAGGGATGGCGCAAGCAGACCGCCTATATTCCGCAGCGGCCGTATATTTTCAGCGGAACACTCGCAGATAATGTACGGTTCTATTACCCTGATGCTACGAATGAAGCGGTGGGTGAAGTGATTGCCGCTGCTGGATTATCGAAGCTGGCTGCGTCACTCCCGAATGGACTGGATGAAATGATTGGCGGTGGAGGGCGTTCACTAAGCGGCGGCCAGGAGCAGCGTGTAGCATTGGCCCGCGCACTGCTAAGCAGCCGGCCGGTCATGCTGCTGGATGAGCCGACCGCTCATCTGGATATTGAGACGGAGTATGAGCTGAAGGAAACCATGCTCCCGCTTTTTGAAGGGAAGCTGGTGTTCTTGGCTACCCACCGGCTGCACTGGATGATTGATATGGATCTCATTGTCGTTATGCAGCAGGGACAAGTGGCCGAGGTTGGCACACACCAAGAGCTGGTAGCCCGCAGGGGTGCCTATTATGAGCTTATTCAAAGTCAATTGGAGGGAATCCATTGAAACGTGAAGGATGGTTTGCTCCCTATTTCAATTCCTATTTCTGGCGGTTTCTGCTGATTATCATCCTGGGTGCGCTGACTATTTTCTCAGCCTCCTCCCTGATGTATACCTCCGGGTTCCTGATCTCCAAGGCATCCATCCCGCCGGAAAATATTCTGATGATCTACGTGCCGATTGTCGGCGTGCGTACCTTCGGGACAAGCCGGGCGGTAATTCACTATGTGGAGCGCCTGGTCTCGCATGATACGATATTGCGGATTCTCTCTAAGATGCGTATCCGGCTATACAACATTCTGGAGCCGCAGGCACTGTTCCTGTCTTCGCGCTTCCGTACCGGGGATATTCTGGGTATGCTCGCTGATGATATTGAATATTTGCAGAATGTGTACTTACGTACCGTATTTCCAAGTATTATCGCTCTCTTGATCTATGCGGCTGCGATTAGCTCACTGGGTACATTTGATGTAGCCTTTGCACTGTTGATGGGGCTCTACATGCTGGTCATTGTCATTGTCCTCCCGCTGATCTCGCTGCTGCTCACGCAGTCGCGGCAACGGATGGTGAAGCAGGAACGCAACCGGCTCTATCAGAAGCTGACCGATGCTGTCCTCGGGATGGGGGATTGGGTGATCAGCGGACGGCAGAGCCAGTTCGTTGCCACTTACGAGGCAGACGAGAAACGGGTTGCCCATACCGACGGAGCACTCCGCAGATGGGCGCGTATCCGGATGTTCCTCGGACAGGCCGTTGTCGGGATCGCTGTCGTATCTGTAATCTACTGGGCTGCCGGAGAGTATCAGAGCGGCGCCATCGCCGGAACACTGATTGCGGCGTTCGTACTGGTAGTGTTCCCGGTGGCAGATGCTTTCCTGCCGGTCTCTGATGCGGTAGAGAAGATTCCGCAGTACCGTAATTCTCTGGAGCGTCTGAATCAAGTAGAGTCAGCCGGGGGAGATCCCTCCGAGGCTGATGAAGCAAGCAGCGCGGAGGAAAGAGCACTTGCAGAAGCTGCCACTAAGGCGATCAGGGAGACCCGGCAGGCACATATTCAGTTGAAGAATGCAGGATACCGTTATGCTTCCGGAGACGACTGGTCGATTCAGGATCTGACTCTCGCCATTCCGCAGGGACGAAAGGTTGCTATTATCGGCCGCAGCGGAGCGGGCAAGTCGACGCTGCTGAAAGTGATTCAAGGTGTGATCAGACCTTCTATCGGGTCTGCCGTAATCAATGGCATCGACGCTTCCGCCTACGGGGAGAACATTCCGAAGCTGATTGCTGTCCTTAACCAGAGCCCGCATTTGTTCGACACAACGGTGGCGAACAATATCCGGCTGGGCAACCCTGAGGCTTCGGACGCAGAGGTCAAACGGGCCGGAGAACTGGCCCAATTGGACAATCTGATCTCTTCACTGCCAGAGGGTTATGATACTCCGGTGCGTGAAGCCGGCCAGCGTTTCTCCGGCGGGGAACGCCAGCGGATTGCCCTCGCCCGTATTCTGTTGCAGAATACTCCGGTTGTCGTGCTTGATGAGCCGACGGTCGGACTTGATCCGCGTACGGAGCGTGAACTGCTGGCAACGATGTTTGGTGCGATGGCAGATAAGACGCTGATCTGGGTAACCCACCATCTGGTGGGCGCAGAGCAGATGGATGAAGTGATTTTCATGGAGAATGGGGTTGTGGAGATGCGCGGCACCCATGCAGAGCTGATGGCCCGTGAAGCCCGTTACCGCAGACTATATGAGCTGGACCGTCCGGCTGAGTTCCTTACGAAGCGGGCAGGGGATTAAGTCATATTGATCTTACAAGGCTTCTTTCGCCCGGTTTTGGGCGGAGGGAGCTTTTTTTTGAAAATATATGGTAGCATGATACTATTGGATGGATTACCCATATTACCGAATGAGGTGGAAGCATGTGAGTTCTGCTGCTCTATAAGATAAGATATCATAATATATTTCCGCGCTTCTCAAATAAGGAGAGATTAAATAATGGATTTATCGTGGGAGCTGGAAAGCCTATACCCTTCTTTTGAGTCGGAGAAGTTCAATCAGGACCGTGAGCTTCTGGCAGAGTCTGCTGAGAGATTGAAGAGATGGTCTGCTGAACATCTGCATAACCGTACACATAACGATAGAGAAACAGCGCAAGCCATCGAGCAATTTCTGAAGGAATATAATGCTTACAAAAGTGTCTACCTCTGTCTATTTAGCTATGCGGAGCTTAGGTTCAGCGTAGACAGCAGCAATATGGATGCAGTGAACCGAATGGATGAGCTTGAGGACACGGCACTGGCTGCGGGGGAGGTTCATGCGGACTTCAGCAAGTGGCTGGCAAAAATCACAGATCTGAATACCATCCTAGCTTCGTCCGCTTACCTTGCCGAGCATGAGTTCTATCTGTACGGGTTGCAGCGGCAATCTGCTCATTGGCTCGGGGAAGAGGCGGAAGCGGTCATTGCGAGGATGCAACGTACCGGTTCCAAAGCCTGGGAGCGGCTGTATATGCAGACATTATCCAGACTGCGGGTGGATATCAGGATCGGTGGAGAAGCTCAGAACATGTCCCTTGCAGAATTGCGGAATCTCGTCTATGACGGGGACGTATTAGTTAGACAAGCAGCTTATGAAGCTGAGCACGAAGCGTGCCGGAGTGTAGCGGAACAGAGTGCGGCCTGCCTAAATTCGGTTAGCGGAGAAGCGGCTGCAGTCTATGAGCTGAGAGGGTATGATTCACCACTGCATAAAGTACTGACCGCATCGAGAATGGACCAGAAGACACTGACCG
Source organism: Paenibacillus sp. P3E (assembly GCF_001909045.1). NCBI lineage: Bacteria > Bacillati > Bacillota > Bacilli > Caryophanales > Paenibacillaceae > Paenibacillus > Paenibacillus sp. P3E. Next base: position 60,479 of record NZ_LVWH01000037.1, read on the forward strand.
TAATGCTGAATGCCATTAAGGAGAGTCTTCCAGTCTTCCATAAGTACTATTTGAAAAAAGCAGAGATGCTCGGCCATTCCGGCCAGCTTCCGTTTTATGATGTTTTTGCTCCGGTAGCCGGGGAGAGTTCAGCCAAAGTAACCTACCGGGAAGCGAGAGATGTGATCGTCTCCGGCTTCAGTGCATTCAGCGCAGAACTGGGCGAATTCGCCGGCAAGGTGTTCCGGCAGCGCTGGATCGATGCTGAGCCGAGAACGGGCAAGGGCAACTTCGGCTTGTGCGTCGATATTTTTCCGATCGGAGAGAGCCGGATCATCACCAGCATTACGGGGAATTATATCGATATCAGTATACTGGCGCACGAAATCGGGCATGCCTACCATAGCAGCTGTCTTACCGGTGAAACTATGGTGAATACAGACTATCCGGTGCCGATTGCCGAGACAGCGTCGATTTTTTGCGAAAGTCTCATTCACCAGGAGCTGCGGAAGGTGGCACCTGAAAGCGAGACCCTCTCCATTCTGGAACGGAGCCTGTCCGATGCCGGATATTACATTGTCGATTTCTATGCCCGTTACTTGTTCGAGAGCAGGCTGTATGAACGAAGACTCTCGGGTGTTCTCTCCGTCCAAGAACTGAATGACCTGATGCATGAATCGATGGTAGCTGCATATGGGGATAGCATTAACCCTGACACGATTCATCCTTACCAATGGATCAGCAAAGCCGGATATTATATGGCAGGCAATGAATTTCTGAATTTCCCTTATTCCTTCGGACTGCTGTTCTCCAAGGGACTGTACGCGCAGTATAAGAAGCAGGGCGAAGCATTCGTAGACCGGTACCGCTCTTTCCTGGCAGCAACGGGTAAAAGCACCATCACAGATGCCGCGAGACTGATGGATATTGATGTGAATTCACCAGAGTTCTGGCGGGATGCATTGACACTGATCGCGGATGATATTCAGAAGTTTGTGGAGAGTGTATAAACTCTGCGGAGGGAGTTCCTTTTTGCGGGGAAGTGTGGTAGAACAGTAGAAGGAGTATATGCCGCAGCGGCACAGAAAGGGATGCTTGATCGAATGTATGTAGTGTGTAAGGAACATGTAGAGCTGGCTATCGACAAATTTGTGGACGAGTTCGAGGATGCACCGGATATTGTGGATCTGAAGGAAACCGAGTTCTCTGACTGGGATCCCCCGGCGAAATGTGCGGAGTGCGATAAGAATGCAGAGGTTCTGGTAGTTTAGAGCCGGAGTGCTTCATGACAATTCAATCAACTATTCAAAAGAGGGCCATGAGCCGGATGTTCACTCATCCGGGGTATCCGGTCACTCTTAATCAGGCTTGCCCTGCAGCTGTTGGAGCTGCAGGGTATTTTTGTATATATATTGCCTGATGATCCGCTCATGCCTCAACCATATCCTCCATCCCATTCCCGTTGCTCCGGCGGTACGCAAAAGCAGAGGCAATGGCGATGAGTGCGGCAATGGAAAGTCCCCAGTAAATATTGGAGTAAGCCGCAGACAGGGAGAGTCCACGCTGCCATTCCAGCGCACTGGCAGCCATGGCGACACCGAAGGCGCCACTGAAGAACTGCAGTAGCTGGAACAGTCCCATCCCGGAACCAATCTGGGAGGAAGGCAAGATACGGGAGATTTCATTGGATACACTGCTGGACAGCGTTGTGAAGGCTAGACTCATAATCATGTATACGAACATCACTGCCACCCATGAATGTCCGGCGAACAGGGCAAATAGAATGGTAGCCGTCAGCACAAGCAGCGGCACAAAACGCAGAATACCCCCGTTGCCGAAACGGTCAATGATCCGGCCTACCGCTCGGGATACAACAATGGCCAGCAGGGAGCCGGGGAAAATCACAAATCCGGCATGGCTTGCGCTGAAGCCAAATCGGTGAACCAGAATCTGTGGAAGCAGGAACAGTGTTGCAAAGCTGCACAGGTATGAGGCAATCCCGACCAGAGAGAGCACCAGGTAGGATCGGTTCTTGAAAAGAGCAGGCATGACAAACGGATCAGGGGTGGTGCGGATCCGGCTGATGAACAAGAAAATGGCGGCAATGCCGGCAACCAGAGCCATCCACAGCCCACTGGTCAGGAACAGCAGAAGCCCGGTGGTGCCGATTCCGAGGAAGATCCCTCCGACGGCGTCAAAAGAGCCCCGGGTCGGCAGTTCCTTTGGCAGCAGAACCAGAAACAGCGGTACAAGCAGCAGAATAAACGCAGTAATGGCAAACAGCCAGTTCCAGCCGAAGTACTGGGTAATGGCTCCGCCCGCAACGGGACCGAGCCCCAGACCAAGCGAAACTGCAGACATTATGGTAGCCATCGCCTTACCGCGGCGGTCCAGCGGAACATACCGGGTGAACAGCACCAGAGACAATGACATCACGGCCCCGGCCCCGGAAGCCTGCACGATACGGACAATCAAGAGGAAGATGAAGTTCGTGCTGAGGAATCCGGCAACCGCCGCGAAACCGAGTGTCAGCAGGCCAATCGTCAGCAGCCTGCGGATCGGCAGGAAGTCAGAGAGTCTGCTGTAAGTAATTGAAGCAATGGAGAACATAATGGAATATCCGGTCACGATCCAGGAAGCGGCGGAGGCAGAGATGCCAAACGACTCCGTCACATCAGGCAGTGCCAGATTGAACATCGCCGTATTCATAATGACGAGAACAACCGCAACACTGAACAGAAGCGTCAGCAGCCCTTCTCTGGGAAGAGTGGCTTCCACTGATGAATCCTTCTCTTCCGCTGTAGCGGAGGTATTCGTTAATGAGTCCATGTGATGGCCACTCCTTTTTTATGTTTTATATTTCGATTATCATCGAACATTTGAAATATAGCATGGGTTGATATAAAATGCAATTAGGAGCACTATTATTTGTGGCATCTATCTGTACTCTAAAGGGGATATTGATCCATGAAGATACTATTTCATCCGGACCGTAAGGACATTCAGCTAGCCTCCGTACTGTATGCGCTCAGTGACCCCATTCGCTTATCTATCATTTCAGATATCCAACACAATGGCGAACAGGCCTGCAACGGCTTCAACGTGCCGGTCGCCAAATCCACGCTGTCCCACCATGCCCGGACGCTGCGCGAGGCAGGGGTTATCCATACCCGTGTTCAAGGTACCCAGCGTATGTTGTCCCTGCGCACCGAGGACTTGAATGCACGTTTTCCGGGACTACTAGATTCTGTGCTCCGTGCCTACGAGGCTGCAGAACAACCTGTGCCGGTCATGAAGGCAGAGGAGAGTAGTAACTGAGGTGTCTGTTGAGTAACTGAGCTCGAAAGTGGCAAAAACCAGAAGGCTAATGGGTCAGCGGCGCATATATATTTTTATCAAAAAAGACAAAGCCACTGGCGGCTTTGTCTTTAGCTGTTTCTATGACTATCTGTGTTGCCTCAGCGCGGATTCACCTTCACCTGAGAGCCTTTGCCGCCATACTGGATGCCGGTGTCTTTCATAAAGCTGATGAGAAAAGCTTATGTCATGAGCAGGGGTGGTGTAATGTATATGGCACAAAAGTTGAAAAAGAAAAGCGCACCTGGTGAATAATTCATTTGTAAAGCAGAAAGACCACCCGTTTTATACGCATGGATGTAGCCTTTCACGGTTTTGACCCTTCGGTTAGCCCCCTTCGCTTATCTGCGGAAGGAGCTTCAGGTGCTTCGAGGACTATCTTCGAAAGAACGCTCTTGGGGAGTGCTGCTGCTGCGGGTGAAGAAGTGCTCCACCAGCAGAACGGCAGCCAATACAATTTCAACTAGCATAATGCCGGCAAGGCCGTCGAGAATCGCATGCTGCTTGATGAACAGCGTGGATAATATAATCATCCCGGACATCCCCCCGATCAGGAGCATGTTCCATTTGTTCCGGAAGCCGCTGCTGGCGGTTAGGCGAAACACCATGTAGCTGGAGAACACATGGATACTGGGGAAACAATTGAACGGCTGGTCCCGGTGGTACACAAAACGCACGATCAAGGTAAAGACGTCATGGCCCACCAACTCGGGGCGTGGCACCGTTGTTTGAACTACAGAGTAAATCCCGTAACAAATGCATGCGCATACGGTATAAATCAACAAAGCACGGTAATACACACGCAAATCGTTCTTGAAGAAATAGTAAAGACATAGATAAATATAAAAGATCCAAACGGAATAAGGTAGTGCAAAATATTTGACGAAAGGGATGGCGTTATCCCATGAGGTCATCAAATGATAGACTTTGCCTCTCGGCTTGTTGACCCATGCATACATCTTGCCGAGCACCGGGAAAATCAGCATCAACAGCAGCGGTGTATATTTCCAATTGCGTAGCGACACTTCTCAACCTTCTCCCTACGAATGATAAAGCTATCCCCCATTATAGTTGATTTAAGCAGGAATAAAAATAACCATCTCGTCTCCGCACTCTCGCCTTCTATCTAATGGGTTGGATCGGCTATTTCCGTCTAGCTCGGCAAAGACGCACCTCCATAAACTGGACCAGTGGATTCGGAGAAGACTTCGAATGTGTCAGTGGAAGCAATGGAAACGAGTACGTACACGAATCCGTGAACTACGGGCACTTGGGGTGCTGGAGTGGGCATGTTTTACAATGGCCAACTCACGGAGAAGCGCATGGGAAATGTCCCGGAACACGAACAATGCCCTTCCGAATTCCTATTGGGAAGCGAAAGGGCTGAAAAGTTTGCTTTCACGTTACCTGGAACTTTGTTAACCTTTTGGAACCGCCGTATGCGGACCCGCATGTACGGTGGTGTGTTGGTATGATAAACGTACCGGCCCGTTCTTGTTACAATGGAGACAGGGTTTCGGAGAAGGCTGCAGGCGGGGCGGTTGCCCTCTCGCTGGGATGAAATAAGCCCGTTGGTGTGTTTAACCGCCTCCTCGCCTCACCCAGTTGTGGCATAGCCCACGGATAGGTGAATGTACAAGCAACTCCGCCTGTAATTGTATTAAGGGGAGGGAAGGGAAATGCGGTTTATTGGTTTGGATGTACATCAAAAATATGCGGAAGGATGTGAAATCGGCACCGATAAGAAAAAAAGACGATTCCGGATCGCTAACACACGCGAAGCTTGGGAGGAGTTCGGCCAAACCCTAGATCCCAATACTCGCATCGTTCTCGAAGCGACCAGCAACGCCTTTTGGATTCATGATATCTTATCCGAATATCCCGGGCAAGTCGTTGTCGCGAATCCTCTTAAGACGCGAGCAATCGCAGAAGCTCGTGTAAAAACAGTCGCATTGGATGCCCAGATTCTAGCGCAGTTGCTCGCAGCTGATTTTATCCCAGAAAGTTGGGTTCCATCGAAGGACGAGTACCAGTTAAGAGTCTTACTTCATCACCGGATAAGGCTCGCGAAAATTCGGACAATGCTTAAAAATAAAATACATGCTGCATTGATTCGGAGCGGAATTCAATCGCCATGGAGCGATTTATTTGGGAAGGGTGGAAGGAAATTTCTAGAGAAAGTCATGCTGCCGACGACTGAGCAAATTATTGTCTGTTCGTCGCTACGTATGCTGGATTCGGTCCAGAAAGAAATGGCGGCTCTGGAAGCAGATTTGCATGCAAGGGCGAAAGAGAACCCAAGCGTACACTTGCTTATGGGTATACCTGGGATATCTGTACTAAGCGCCTTGACCATCCTTGCTGAGGTCGGAGATATTTCACGTTTCTCCTCTCCCAAAAAATTGGCTTCATACAGTGGGTTGGTCCCTTCGGTCCATCAATCGGGGAAAACGTACTATACCGGTAACATTACCAAGGAAGGCCGGAGTACACTGCGTTGGATTCTGGTCCAGTGTGCCCAACGAGCGGTACAAAGCCCTGGAAAATTGCGTTTGTTTTATCTAGCGCTGAAGGAAAAAAAGGGGCATAAGGTTGCGATTGTTGCAACTGCTCGTAAACTTCTCCACGTCATTTGGGCGGTGTTAAGTCGTAAAGAAGAATACAGGGATCTGCGGCGAGACCTGCTTGAACGCAAGCTCAAGCGTATGGAAAAAAACGCGAATGAATACGCTATGCCCGAGCTGAGCGAAGTTGTTGAAGCGCTTGAAATGATGTCAGAAGAACCGATAGTAACGAGTGAGGAATGGCTTGGAGGAGTCGGATAGAAGATGAACCCAAAGCTATAAGCTAAACCAGGCTAAAAAAACAAAGTAGCCTGGTTTAGCTTAGTGTTGGCATTTTTAGGTTTAGTTGGACTTCGTTCATTTATTCGCAAATTGGGACTTGCAGTTTTTCATAGGTGAGAGGTCGGCTACTCACAAATGAGTAGCCTCCTACTCGATTTTCCCTAATTAGCTTTGTTATTGACGCCTATACTCGGATTGCACAGCCTTCTGCGGAACGTCGGGGCCGCGTTTCCATATTAGTAATGGAAGTAAAATTACCTTTAAAGAGGAAAATAAATCAGGAAGGGCATAATCGTCTGTTTTAAAGTAACGTAATATGGGCATGACAATAACGGCTTCACCATGAGTTTATTATCTGTCGTGAAGAACAAAAGGAACGTCACACGGAGATGTGACTAGGAATGGAAATTAGTTTTTTCCATTATTATCGCTCAAACTATTTTCTATTTCTGTATTAATAATCGCCATAATATCCTCGGAGTTGTAGATATCATTATTCACTTTCCAGGTATCCCCTTTTTTTAGTAGTGTTACAATCCCATCAAGGCTTATCATATCTTCTCCGAAAACGAGCTCACCAGTATATGAGAGATCGATACTTTGTCCTGTATCAACTTTCTCAGTAAAAGATAAATTCTCGAGTTTTAATGCGGTTTTTTTTATCAAGGCAATTCTTGAACCGCGTACAAAGCCACGGCTAGCTGATTGTTTATTAAAATAGGATTCTGTAGTCAAAGGTTTGATGGCCTCTTCTTTTTCCGCTATTTGCTGAGGAGTTACCTCTCTGGTGTTATCCGGTTTATTTGCTTCAAGCTCATTCATTTTGTAAGAACGAGCTACCTCAATAGCTATAGAAACATCATCTTTTTTAGAAGAACAGGCAGTAAAGATAGAGGAAGACAAAACAATAATTCCAATTAAAGCAAGTGATTTTTTTTTCAATTATTCCCCTCCCGTTAGCTGTTTATGATTACCAAAGAGTAATTATTAATATTCAATAGATACCATCATTATACATGTAATGTAATATATTTACTATTTTTTAATGATTAACTGTTACTGCTAACCCATAGTGACCACAGGTTCACGGTGTGAAGTGTCCTGCTATTGACGGCCATGCTGTCCGCAGCAGGATAGAAAAGCAGGGAGAATCATGACAATTCTCCATGGATCACGTGTTTTATTTTTACCATATGGTCATCTATAATCCGATGCTTGTTCTGTGCGCCGTAGATCAAGGCGTGGGTACACAGCTTGTTCACCAGCCAGGCAGTTCCGCTGGAAAAACGGTAATTTCGTCTGTCACCGCCTCCGTAAACAGCTCATGCCCAGCACCCGCCCATCGTGAGTATGCCTGCTGCTACAGGCCGCCCCTGAAATATCCCCACATCTTAGACTTGGTCATTGTAACAAAGCCTTTTATGCGTTGCACCGCTCCCTCATTTCCCGAGATCTGGAAGTCACTGAACTGTATGCAGTAGGATCGGTTCTTGAAAAGAGCAGGCATGACAAACGGATCAGGTGTGGTGCGGATCCGGCTGACGAACAAGAAAATGGCGGCAATGCCGGCAACCAGAGCAATCCACAGCCCACTGGTCAGGAATAGCAGAAGCCCGGTGGTTCCGATTCCGAGGAAGATCCCTCCGACGGCGTCAAAAGAGCCGCGGCTCGGCAGTTCCTTCGGCAGCAGTACCAGAAACAGCGGTACAAGCAGCAGAATAAACGCGGTAACGGCAAACAGCCAGTTCCAGCCGAAGTATTGGGTAATGGCTCCGCCCGCAACGGGACCGAGTCCCAGGCCAAGCGAAACTGCTGACATTATGGTAGCCATCGCCTTGCCGCGGCGGTCCAGGGGAACATACCGGGTGAACAGCACCAGAGACAACGACATGACGGCCCCGGCCCCAGAAGCCTGCACGATCCGGACAATCAAGAGGAAGATGAAGTTCGTGCTGAGGAATCCGACAACCGCCGCCAAACCGAGTGTCAGCAGGCCAATCGTCAGCAGCCTGCGGATCGGCAGGAAGTCGGAGAGTCTGCTGTAGGTAATTGAAGCAATGGAGAACATAATATCTGTACTCTAAAGGGGATATTGATCCATGAAGATACTATTTCATCCGGACCGCAAAGACATTCAGCTTGCCTCCGTACTGTATGCGCTCAGTGACCCCATTCGCTTATCCATCATTTCAGATATCCATCACCATGGAGAACAAGCCTGCAACTGCTTCAATGTACCTGTCGCCAAGTCGACGCTGTCCCATCATGCCCGGACGCTGCGCGAGGCAGGGGTTGTCCATACCCGTGTTCAAGGTACCCAGCGTATGCTGTCCCTGCGCACCGAGGACTTGAATGCACGTTTTCCGGGACTATTAGATTCTGTGCTCCGTGCCTACGAGGCTGCAGAACAGCCTGTGCCGGTGACTGAGGTAGAGGCAGAGGGAGAGTAGCAACTGAGGCGGGTTATTTAGTAACAGAGATAGATAATAGAGAACGTATAAATCCTTATATATATATAAAAGACAAAGCCCCGGCGGCTTTGTCTTTGTCTGTTTCTATGACCATCTCCGTTGCCTCAGCGCGGATTCACCTTCACCTGCGAGCCTTTGCCGCCATACTGGATGCCGGTATCTTTCATCCCAACCTCTTTAAGATCAGCGAGCAGCCGTTCAATGACGGCCTTGGATGCAGCGGCCTCCTTCGCGCCTGAGGCCTTGACTACCAGCTGCACCGGCTTCCCGGCACGCAGATGCTTGTCCGCCTGACGCAGCTTCGTGTCGTAGTCATGCTCCTCAATATGTGCGGTGAAGCGCAATTCCTTCACCTTCTCCTTGCTGTCCGCGCCTGCCGGAGTGCGGCCTGAAGCTGCCTTGCGGGCGGTGTTATCCTTCTGCGCTGCCGCTTTGGCTTTGCCCTTGGCCATGAGGCTGCAGGGCGGCGGGCTGCTCATCAGCGAGGTACAGACCAGGTCTGCTCCTGCGGACCGGGCCCTAGCCAGCGCTTCCTCTCTGGAAACCACGCCCAGCTTCTCACCCTTCAGTCCGGTAAGGACGACCTCGGATGCTCTAATTTGTTCATTGATTAAGACTGCCATTGTAAGCAAACCCCCTGGGTACAATAATCTATAGCTATCATATACGGAACTTGCCGGAGGTTCAATTTCGGTGGTTAAATTTTGAAATATTTTCATGAATGCCTGAGGGTAAAGCATCTTTGGTATCGTCAAACCAATAGATGCAGGTTATCAGATAAATCGGGAGGGCATTATGAAATTAACAATTGACAACGTAAGCAAGAAATACAAGGGCGATTCTTACGGGCTCCGTGACTTATCTCTGCAGATCAATACAGGGGTTTTGGGATTATTAGGTCCGAATGGTGCTGGGAAATCAACCTTGATGCGAATTCTATCAACCATTACTCAACCCACAGCAGGTAAGGTGAGCTGGAATGGCATCGATATCACTAAGGACCCTAATGCGGTTCGGGGCATACTCGGTTATTTACCACAGGATTTTGGCGTATATCCTCATTTAAATGCGGTTGAGTTTCTAGAATATTTAGCAGCAATTCGAGGATTGGATCATACAATCGCTAAAAAAAGAATTGATGAATTGCTTTTTTTGCTCAATCTTCATGAGGTCCGCAAAAAACCGTTGAACAGCTTTTCAGGCGGGATGAAACAACGTGTAGGCATAGCACAAGCTTTATTGAATGACCCTAAGCTATTAATCGTTGACGAGCCAACGGTGGGACTGGATCCTGAAGAACGTATTCGTTTTCGTAATCTTTTAGCGGAATTGTCAGGGGATCGGATTGTAATATTATCAACGCATGTTGTATCTGACGTCGAAGCGACTGCAACAGATATCGCTATTGTCCATCAAGGCCGGCTCGTGATACAGGCAGCTCCAAGCAAGCTGTTGGAAGCGGCGGTGGGGAAAGTGTGGGAGTGGCTGATACCGAATGATACATGGATGGAAGCGCGTAAGCAATTGTTAATCAGCAGCACCATTCAGACCAGCGAAGGGGTACGTATGAAAGTTATTGCCGATAGTCCGCCTTCAGCCGACAGCCGCTTAGTAACACCCACTTTGGAAGACGCCTATTTATATTACATTTCGGCCAATAAGCAGAAGGTAACCGTATGACGCCGCTTCGCATTCAATTTCAGATGATAAAAGCTGATTATTTAGAAAGGGTCCGAAGGTACAGCTTTTTGATTACAGTACTTGTATCCATTTTTATCGTATATAAATTTATTCCCTCCAGTCATGAGAGCTATATAACCTTATCGTTCCACAATATACGCGGCATATATAACTCCGATTGGGTCGGGAGTGCAACAGCTATATTAGCCTCCATGATATTAAGTCTTCCAGCGTTCTTTCTGGTGAAAAATGCGATTGAACGAGATGTGCAGACGGGAGTAGGGCAAATTATAGCAACGACTCCGATTACAAAGTGGATGTACACCATGGGTAAAATGTGGAGTAACTTCGTTTTCTTGATGTCTATTGTGGCTGTTTTAATGGTAACCGCCCTTGCCATGCAACTGATTAGAGGGGAAAGTTATACGGTTGAACTGCTGAAACTATTGCTTCCATTTTTGTATTCTACATTGCCAACTATAGCTTTGGTTGCATCCATAGCCATCTTCTTTGAATCGGTACCTTTGTTTCGCAAGGGATTGGGCAATTTAATATACTTTGTGTTATGGATTCTCTCGCTTAGATTGTCTACTACAGCAACTCATTCCAGCCAGGATATACTCGGGATTTCTCCGATCCTTACCAGACTATCAAACGGGGTTAATGCGAGGCTTCCTCATAGCAATGGGGGTCATATCTCTGGGATGAGTCCGTTGCGGGGGGACTTAGTAACCTACGACTGGACAGGTGTACCTTGGACGATGCAGATGTTTTTGGAACGTTATATTTGGTTAGCTGTGGCAGTAGGGATTGCAGTAGTGGCTTCCATCTTCTTTCATCGCTTCGATCTTACGCGTTCATCCAACATTAGTACAAATGGTAAACCCCGCGAATTTAGAAATGTAGAGCCGCAAATGAAGCCTGTGCCTATAAATGACAGTGGAATAAAGTTAACTCCCTACACTAATGTAGTACATGGGCAGTCCCACTACATCAGGATATTAGGTATGGAGTTGCGGCTTATGCTCAAAGGGTTGCGTATTTGGTGGTACTTGATCGCACTGGTCATGATTGTACTGGGATTACTGTTGCCCATGGAGTCTGTAACAAGATTTGTTGCACCCTTTACTTGGGTTTGGCCTATTCTGATTTGGTCGGCAATGGGCACGAATGAAACTTATCACCGGACTCATCAATTCGTGTTTACGGCTATGCATCCGGTTCGGAATCAATTTATTGTATTGTGGCTAGCCGGAATCATCGTTGCTTATCTGGCAGGCAGTGGGGCTATGATTCATTGTCTGGTTGCAGGGGAATGGGAAACTCTGATGGCGATGGCGGTCGGCGGATTATTTATTCCCACGTTGGCACTAGCCTTAGGTGTATGGTCGAGAAATAGCAAGCTTTTTCAGGTGATATTTATGTTAATGTGGTATTTGGGTCCTTTAAATAAATTAACGGTTATGGATTTTATGGGAGCCTCACAGCAATCTCTTGATCAAGGGATATATCTGTATTACCTGCTGGCTACGGCTGTTTTGCTAATGCTGGCTGTTGTGGGAAGATTGCGGCAAGTGAGAATCACAACCTACTAATTCGACCTGTTTGCCCATTATGGTACACTAAAGATAACACTCAGAGTAGGGTGTTAATTAACTACAAATAAGGATTGTCCACTATAACAGCTATGGAGTATAGATTAGGATGAGAACGCTATATCCGAAGCGGAGATTTCTGGTGCGATTGGCGCAGATCGAGGACAAACGGAGTAAATTGTAGCTACAGAAGTTATCAGATGGAGGCATATATGTTGATTCAAATTATTGGCGTAGGCAAATTGAAGGAAAAGTATTTGACCCTTGGCATCGCGGAGTATGCCAAGCGGCTGACGCCATACCTCAAGTTCCAGATCATTGAGGTGGCGGATGAGAAGGCACCTGACAACCTCAGCACTGCTGAGGTTGTTCAGGTGAAGGAACGCGAGGGCGAGCGTATCCTCGCGCACATTAAGAGCGAGGCGCATGTCATTGCGCTCGCGATCGACGGCAAGCTCTGGAGCTCGGAAGAGCTTGCCGCCGAAATCGACCGGCTCGGCACCTACGGGACGAGCCATGTCGTCTTCGTCATCGGAGGGAGCCACGGGCTCTCCGATGACGTCATGCGCCGCGCCCAGCACCGCATGAGCTTCGGCCGCATGACGCTGCCCCATCAGCTCATGCGGCTGGTGCTGGTGGAACAGATTTACCGCGCGGTGAAGATAAATCGCGGTGAACCGTATCATAAGTAGGGGCAAGTTGCTAATTCCGTGGAACAATTGAAAGAAAACGGCCCCTGTTCGCATCGTTTGCGACAGGGCCGTTTTTCGTACGCTAGCTTCAAATTGCTATTCTTGCCAAACATTCATAGGGTCCCATGGCTTGATCTGATTGCCATATTTTCCGGCCAAAAAAGCTTTCATGTCTTCCAGCTTAGCAGGCACCTCGTTCCAAGCTGGAAGGGGTGATAACCCTCGTTTGCTTTTCAATAGGATATCCACTGTAACATATAAGCGTTCTGGCTGAATCCAATGAAGGAAGCGGGAAATATCAATTTGCTTGGTCAGGGACAAGGAATCAATTTCGTCATTGTAATGCTTGTTGAACTCGCTGATCAGGTTCAGGAGGTAGTCCCTCTGCTCCTTCACGAAGTCCAGGCCGCAGATAGCGCCATGTCCTGGAACAACAATTTCGGGTTTAATTTCATCAATAATGCGATCAAGCACTTTAACCCAATTGAGGGTTCCCTCTTCGCTGTATGCCGTACAACCGTTAAACACGACATCGCCGGCGAACAGCACTTTTTCTTTTGGCATCCACAGCAGCAAGTCACTGTCGGAATGGGCCGGAGCTACGTTGTAAATCATGACTTCCGTATCGTCAAGACGGATGCTGATATCGTCCTTTATCTGAATATTCGGGTATACCCATTCTACGCCCTCCAGGTCGAATCCTTCAAATTCCGCTGCAAAAAACCGCTCGCCCGAAGTCGATTCCAGAGAATCCTTTCCTCTTCTGATGACGTTGTCCATCCAGGTGATATTTTCGGTGAGACGCTCTCTGGAGGCTTCCTTATGCATAATAATGCAAGCATCTTCAAACACTTTGTTTCCCCAGGCATGGTCGCTGTTATAGTGCGAGTTCACCACATATGCGGGAGAGCCGCCGTTGCTTACTTCCTTGTAAGCCTCCCGCATTTCCCGTGCATGGAACAAATCGAAAAACGTGTCATACACCAGCCCTTCACCCTTGTTGATAAACCCGGCATTGGCCCAACTGATGCCGCGGTACGGCGAAATACCAGCAAAGACGCCAGCTGCGACTTCAAAAAATTTAACGCGGGGTTTTTGGATAATACGACCATACTTCATGAAAATTCTCCTTTGCGTATGTGTTTTTGGGATAAGGCATACTGATTATGCCTTTATTATAGAGAATGGAAAACATAAATGCAAGCAAGTGCTTGCATGCATTTACTCTATGCTTTATGATTGTAACAGAACAACATCACACTATATGGATGGAGGCGCTGCAACATGAAGCTAGTAACCTTTCAAACCAAGACATCCCTGGCACCTTTGTTTGGGCTTGTTATTAACGAGAACTTTGTCGTTTCATTTGCTGTAATCATGAAAAAGCAGGGAACATTCTCTGACAGTCTTGAAAGTATGGACAGCTATCTCCATTATTTGCCGGAAAGTTATGATGCCGCTAAGGAATTGATGCAATATGCTGTCGAACAGCCGCATCAATTCAATGAAAATGAAATCTTCCCGATTGCAGCAGTAAAACTGCTTCCGCCGGTTCCGAATCCAGCTGCGCTTATCGATTTCGGGCTGACGCCAAGACATCTAAGAAATGCTGGCGTAAATCTGCTGCAGAGAGAATATACAGGGCCGGAAAGAGAAGAGCTTAAACAAAAAATCGCCGAAAAATTCCAGCAGGATCCGAATAAAGTGAATTTCAGTTATTACAAGTGTAACCATAATGCTGTAATTGGCGATGGGGATACGATTTATTGGCCATCATATTCTTCATACCTGGATATCGAGCCGGAGCTGGCCTTTGTTACAGGGAAGGGGAATTGCATCGCAGGTTATGTTATTTTTAACGACAGTACTGTCCGCGATGTGCAGTGGCCGGATTTCCAGGCACTGACCGGACCGACGCGCTGCAAAGATTTTGATCGCAGCAAAGGTATAGGGCCATTTCTGGTTACGCCGGATGAAATTGACAACCCGCTGGCACTAGATGTGGATATACACATCGGGGAGAGACTGCACTGGAAGGGAAGTACTTCCGAGTATTCTGCACACCCTGGGAAAGTGATGGAGGAGGTTCTGAAAGTTTTCACGCCGCTCCCAGGCACGATTATAGGAATGGGGACGATACCAGATTGCTGTGCAATCGAGAACGAACAATGGTTGTTGCCCTCTGACCGAATCCAGATTACATTCGATAAATTAGGCACGCTCACTCAATTTGTGCCTGAACTTGTCAAGATTACGGAACCAAGCCGTTGGGAGAAAAGAAGCGATTTTCCTTAAATAAACGTTGATGAAAGATGAACCCCGACCCTGCTGCATATGCAAAACTTGTAGTAGAATAGGCTTAACATATGCAAAAGGAGAAATACAATGAATACTTCGGACAGAATCATTGAAGCCGCGACACGGCTCATCAGAAAGAAGGGCTATCAGGGAGTCAGCACCAAAGCCATTGCAACGGAAGCTAAAGTCAATGAATCTACGGTTTTTCGGCAATTTGGAAGCAAGCAAGGCATATTGGAAGCCATCGTTGAAAGACATGCAGATATCCCGCAATTTGAGAAGCTGTTAAAAGAGGACGCAACCGATAATCCGGAAGTCGATCTGCTGAATGTAAGCCAGCAGTACCGTTTGTTCTTCCATAAAAATGCGGACATCATTATGATTGGCATCCGTGACACAGGAATGCTTCCTGAATTGGACAGAGTGCTGGCTGATCCGCCAGTGAAGCTGCACTCCTTGCTGGTTGAATATTTTGAACGCCTGCAGAAGAAAAAAGTGATAGCTAGACAGGATGAGCGTCTTACCGCTATGTCTTTTCTCTCGATGTGTTACGGATTTCAGATGAGCGAGCTGATTCACCGGCAATATCAGTCCCAACTCATCACTGAGGAAGAGTTCTACAAGCACAGTGTCTCATTGTTTGTTAAAGGAATGTTGTCTCAGGCATAAGCTTTGTTGATTTATTTAAATATGCCGAAGACTGCTTGCGCGGCTCTGCTCGCTCCTCATCCGAAAGCGGACTGCTTATGCTCACCATTCGTTTCACTTGACTTACTAGGAGGCTGCCTGTTGACGATTGCCTCCCTGACAACCCAAGGTCGAGTCGAGTCAGAACTTCATACCCATATTCGAGGGGCTTCTAATGTTGGTCTCTCTACGAATGAAGTCGTTGAAGCATTACCCCTTGCATATCCTATACAGGTTTCCCACGCGTACTCAACGCTATTTCTGTAGCAACGCTTGGTTTATATTGAAATGCTGTATTAGTTATTGCTGAGCATAACGTAGTAGCCGCAGAGAGTGATATTCAGGAGATCGTCAGTATGCAATAGGGACGAGTCAATGGCAGTTCTCCATGATCCATCCAAATATGCTAACGAAGTGCGTTCAGATGAAGTCACAGCCAAACAATTGGGAATAACAGGAGCCCCTTTCTTTGTCATAGATAGAAAATATGCAATTTCCGGCGCACAACCCATTGAGATATATCCAGGATTTAGAAGAAATCGATTCTTTAAAAATAGAAGGTCGAATGAAAGTGCCTACGTATGTGGCTAATGTGGTATCCAAATATCGCATGGCCTTAGATCATAAAATCACCGAAGCAGATAAAGAAAATCTGAAGAAGACATTCAATCGGACCTTTACCAAAGGATATTTGTTCCACAAGGACCGGAGGAATATTACAAACATCTCAAGACCTAATCACTTTGGTTATGAGATTGGAACCATTAGCAGGATTGAGAAGGACAGGTATGAAATCACACTTACACGTACTTTAAATCAAAACGATACCATCCGGATAAATCATGACAATGAAGATGTTAATTTGACGGTTGCCAAGCTATACAACAAAGACGGCGACTTAATCAACACAGCAGATGATGTCTGCTATATCAAAGTCAAAGAAAAGATGTCTGCGGGAGATGTAGTCTATAAAACGAAGGATTATTTCTACC
Source organism: Paenibacillus sp. P3E (assembly GCF_001909045.1). Lineage (NCBI taxonomy): Bacteria > Bacillati > Bacillota > Bacilli > Caryophanales > Paenibacillaceae > Paenibacillus > Paenibacillus sp. P3E. Next base: position 77,076 of record NZ_LVWH01000037.1, read on the forward strand.
ACAAGGAATTAGAAGCATCGCTGGAAAAAGAATTTAAGCGGTTTGACCTAGATATTAGCGAGCGTATATGCATATCCAGATTCAAAGCTTGTCATAGAGGCGGAGGGCTTAGGCTTTAATTATTCCTATGAAAGTGAGGAAATATTAGGCGAAGCCATTAATAATCCAACCACCAAAGACCAGGTCATCAAGCAATTCTCCAGATTAAACGATACGATATTCGAACTCAATCAGGTCGATTATGAGGAAGGCAATGCGTTTATTCCAGCCAAACTGTTAAATGCAGCAAGAAGAGAAATTGTACTGGGCTTATATGATTTAAAGCTTAACAGCCAGAAGAAAAGAACCAAGGCTGTGGAAGCCAAAGAAAAAATAAGCTTTGCCCCTGTACAACCATACCTCACGGCTTCTGTAACGACTAAGGAACAGTATGATGCTTGCGTGAGCTGTGGAATTAAGGAAATCTATTTTGACAATGTGGTTAGAAGAAACCAGAATGATTATCAGGAAAAAGAAGGGCACTGCTGATCGGAGGATATGGCGAATTCATCACTACCGAGGAACCAATCCGTTAGTTACGGACTATTCTCTAAATGTGATTAATGCTACTAGCTGCTATGAACTATATAAATTAGGTGCCAAGCGAGTCACTTTATCTTATGAAATGAATAAGAGCCAAATTGAAGATGTATTGATTGCCTATGTTGAAGCAAATGACGGCTATCCTGCACTGGAAATGATTGTGTATGGCAAGGCTCCTTTGATGTTCACCAAATATTGTCCGATGAGAAAAATGAATCAATGCAGAATTTGCAGAACGAAGAGCTATTAGTTAAAAGATGAGCAAGGAACGTTCCCTATCCTTTCCCATGAGGATTGTACAGCGACTATTCTTAATGGGAAGACGCTTAATCTGCTAGATGAGCTGCCAAACATCAAAGGAATCGAGGCGCTCAGATTAAACTTCACAGTTGAATCTAAAGAGCAGGTTGTGAAAGTCATTCATATGGCGTCAGGTAAATTAAATGGCTCAATGAATAATGCTGTCTTTAACCAGGAAACAGACACAAGAGGACATTTTAATAAAGAGATTGTGTAGGTAGCCAAAGGAGGCGCCAAGCGACGAATCCAATTGGATAACCGCCGAATCAAGGTTTATAGTAACAATAGATGTACTAAAGAAGACCAGTAGGAGGGAAGTCATGCTAGATCGAAAAGAAATGCTTGAGATCAACAAAGCAGGATGGGATGAAGTAGCTGATCAATATTTCGGAATACATGCTTTGCCGGAATATGGGCCATATGCACCTACAGAGGATGAAATAAATCTTCTAGGTGATGTTGCTGGCAAGACAGTACTTGAGATTGGTTGTGGCAGTGGACACTCGCTCTTATACATGGCAAGCAGAGGTGCAGGGGATGTCTGGGGAATAGATTTATCGACTACTCAGGTTAATTATGCTAAGGAGCTGCTCCAGGAAAATAGAATGACCGGGAATATAAAACAAATGTCTATGGAAAACATAGATGACTTGCCCAGTGAATATTTTGATATCGTATTCTCGGTTTATGCGTTAGGCTGGACAGTCGATATAGCACGGACACTATCTAACATCTACAAAAAATTAAAAAACGGCGGGGTATTTGTATTTAGTTGGGAACATCCAATGCAAAGCAGGCTGATATATGATGATGGAAAAATAACCTATGCTCAATCCTATCATTCCGAAGGACCTTATGAGGTAACTTGGCGGAGAGTACCTGTGATTATGCACCATCGAAAAGTCAGCACAATATTAAATGAACTTGCAAATGCCGGCTTTTTTATAGAACGGGTGATTGAAGAATCACGGGTTCCTGAGACAGATGATAGTTCACCGGCTCAATGGTATTCGGGGATGAAGGCACGTTTAAGTCCTCCAACAATTATCATCAAATGTATAAAGAAATAAGCTAACGTCAAGGGCCATCCTCCGAGGGATGGCCCTTAAACTTGCCGTTACAGACAGCGCGGTGAACCGTATCACAAGTAAAGCACATTGGGAAGCGATAGCGAGAAATGCTATCCGCTTCGTGCTAGCAGGGAGTCCCCTCGGACTTGCAGAAGGGTAGACTTGAGATATCCATGCTAATTTAACTTTAATGCTTAAGCTTTTTGGATGCGCCTGTGGTATCATGAACATGCCTATCATCCCGTTACATCTGAGGGGGAAAAAGTTGCTCGTGAACATGGCCAATTACCATAAGTATGAGGATGTATCTGTATCAGATGAGGCCAAGTCAGCGCTAGATGGTGAAGCAGCCCGGTTGGCAAGTTTGATTTACACGCATACTTCGCAGGATGGGACCTATGCTTCACCGATCCAAGGCCTGTATGTCAACCGATATTCGCAAGTGGAAGCGGCGGATGATGTTCACACCATGTTCTCGCCGGTAATCTGCATTGCAGCGCAAGGGAAAAAGCGAATTACCGTAGGCAAAGATGCTTATGAGTATAGTGCTTCGCGAATGTATATTGCTCCCGTTGCCTTGCCTGTTGCGATGAAAATCATGCAGGCCAGCCCCCAAGTACCGTTCTTGGGCATAGGTTTATACCTCGATCCGCAAAGGATTGCTTCGTTGCTGCCGATGGTATTTCCTAATGGTTTGCCGGAGGTTCGCAATCGCAGTGCGTGCTACGTCATCGAAGCTGATTTGGCCATGATGAACGCCGCTGCAAGATTGATGGATTGTCTATCCTCTCCCGATGATGCTCAAATGCTGGCTCCGTTGGTAAAAGACGAGATTTATATCCGCCTCCTTCGCAGCCCAATCGGTGTTTATGTTGCCGAGACCGTTCTGGCGGAATCGGGCATGCAGCAGGTTGCAAAAGCGATTGATTGGCTCCAAAATAACTTTTCCCAGCCGTGGAAAGTAGCGGATTTGGCGGAGTTGGTCCATATGAGCGAATCGTCGTTTCGCGAGTATTTCAGATCGGCTACTGCGATGAGCCCTTTGCAATATCAAAAGGTGCTGCGCCTGCAAGAGGCGAGGCGTCTAATGTTATCCAGATCCATTGACGCAACTACGGCGAGCCGGCTTGTAGGCTATTTAAGCGATTCCCAATTTAGCCGCGATTACAGCCGACTTTTTGGGTACCCTCCAACTAGAGATATCACAAGGTGGCGTCAGGACCAGCAACAGTTGAAGTGAAACGCACACGTAAACGGCTTTTCAAATTTCCGCGGGCATAGAGCCTAGCGGATTTTTCCTTTTTAAGCAGCGGAATCTGTTGAATCAGGCAAAAACTCCGACGGAAAAGGCAAAGACCGCAGTGGCCGATCCCCTATACTAAGAGTAGACATACTACCGATAGGAAAGGGGCTTTCTGAAAATGCGTGTATTGGTTACAGGGGCGACAGGCTTCATCGGAGGGGCGGTCGTTCGCGAACTGCTGGATGCCGGTCACCAAGTGGTTGGTCTTGCCCGTTCTGAAAAAGCCGGCAAACGGCTTACGGCATTGGGTGCCCAGGTTCAAATCGGTTCGATTGAGGATTTAGCAGGCTTGCGCAAAGCGGCTGCTGCAGTAGAGGGGGTCATTCATTTGGCATTCTTCCACAAGTTCTCGCATGCGGGCCCTCCAACTCGGCTTAGGGTTTTATTCGGCGGGAATCCTCGTCATGTGGCGATGCGATTTATGAAGGCTGCAATTGAGACCGACAGGCGAGCCATCGAGACACTTGGCACCGCTTTACCCACCGGTGACCGGGCGCTTGTCGTCGCGATGCCTACGATGACGCTTACTCCCGGCCGTCTCGGAACGGAGGATAGCGCTGGGGCTCCTCAATCCCCAGGTGGATTACGCATCATTTCTGAACATACCACCCTAGACTTGGCGAATCGGGGGGTACGTTCCTCGATTGTACGCCTCCCACCGATCGTACACGGTGAAGGCGATAAGACGGGCTTGTTCCCGAATCTGGTGAACATCGCTCGCAAGAAGGGTTTTTCCGCCTACACAGGCTCCGGAACCAACCGCTGGCCATCCGTGCATCTACTGGATGCGGCGCACCTTTTTAGACTCGCCTTAGAACAGGCTCCGGCAGGGTCCCGGTTTCATGCGGTGAGCGAAGAGGGCATTTCGTTTCAAGAGATCGCCACGGCTTTGGGCTGCCATCTGAACTTGCCGGTCCAAGGCATTGGTGTTGAAGAAGCAGGTAAACATTTCGGATGGCTTGCACCCTTCACGAAAACAGATAATCCGGCATCCAGTGCGTTGACTCAGGAGCGTTTGGGATGGGATCCAGTACATCCTACCCTTTTAGATGATATTCGGAAGGGGTATTATTTCTAATACTAACTATAAACCGAAAATGGGTGTTTCGTGGAAGGGGCGATTTCGTTGTTGATTTCAGTGACACGGGTGCGAGTAAAGGGCATGTGGGTCCTTCCGTTTTTTATTTACCACATCGTCCGGTCAACGAAGCAACTGAATAGGGCTGCCGGATTGCTGCATTCCGACCTTACACGCGACAGTTGGAGAGTAGGCTGGACGATGTCGGTATGGGAGAACAAGGATCGCATGCTGGAATACCGCAATCACGGCAATCACGCCAAGGCCATGCGGATCGCACGCCGAATTGGCGATGAAGTGGAGGCCGTCCACTGGGATGCCGATACTATTCCGAGCTGGGAGGAAGCGAAGACCCGTTTGCATCAAAAGTATGGCAGAAAACTTGACCAGAACAAGTGGTGAATTTTGCGTCCCTTTCGACCCTAGCTGGTGCCTCAATCGAGAAGATCGGTATTAACCCTTTAGCCATAGGGTTTAAAGGGGCAATAGCTTCACGGTGCACCAACGGAGGAGGACATTCATATGAGAAATAAGATGATTCGGGCTCTCGTTCTCATTCTCGCATTTTCGATTGCCGGATACGCAATTGTTCAGTATGGCGTGCTTAAAGCTAGTGATGCAGGACTTGTCTCTTTCAAATTGCAAAAGCCGAATTTTGAACTCAAACCATGGATATATGTACTATACATCCATATTTTTACCGCGATATTTGCCTTGATCATAGGACCCTTTCAACTATATATGAAGCCAACGAATGCTAGGAAACGTTGGCATCGCCTATTGGGGTATGGATATGTTCTTTCAATTACAGTTAGTGGGATCGTGAGTGTATATTTATCCCTTTTTGCCACAGGAGGTTGGATTGCCGGGCTTGGGTTCATGTCGCTCGATGTATTGTGGGTTGCGACGACGCTTACTGCAACGAGAAAAATTATGGCCAAAGACATCCAAGCTCATAAAGCATGGATGCTTCGCAGTTATGCGCTTACTTTTGCAGCTGTCACGCTTCGTATCTGGTTAGCTCCGCTGGCTCTTCTGTTTGGCGATTTCGAGGTGGCCTTTCGGGTTGTCGCTTGGGTCTGTTGGATTCCTAATCTGCTCGTCATAGAAGCTGTGATTTCCAGAATGAGGTTGCGGCAGCGACAATGATTCACAACTGCCATGCCAAAATAATCCGTAAAACCGCGCATCCATGGCGCGGTTTTATTTTGCGTACGGTGGAATGTGTTCGTGCCGCGCCCCAATGACGCAGGTTCCACGATGAAAAGCGAGTATGGGAGGAAAAGCGTCTCGACTGGACGAAAGAAAAGGGAGAGGAGCGCTCAAACGGAGGATACGGAAGTGGACTTTGAAGGAAGTATGGCTAGCGGCAAACCTATGCGATTGGGGACGTCTAGCGATGGGGCTGGACCGGATCGGACTCGTTTCCGTCAGGTTCCAGCACGGCTGAGATTCAATTACGAGAGCAGAGCAACGGAACTCAACTGATCTTAACGCACGACGGTTTGCCGGTTACGCGCAGACGTATGCATCGGGCCGGATGGAATTACTACCTAGGTCGATTAGAGCTATTCCTGCTCGGGTTGGAGCCCGGCCCTGATACGTTCGTCATATCACCCCCCCTTTCTTAACGATAAAGAGGATATTCGCTTATCGTACTGCCTTGAAGATGTTGCAACTGAATTTGATGTCCAGGGTTTAGAATTAGATTGGACATGCCTTGCATGGGATGCTGATCTAAGATTAACTGAGGGTAGCTGGTCTTTTAAGAATTTCTCCGAAACTAACTGGAATAATGTATCCAAAACTGATGCACAGATATATCTAATTAATGCTTCGAGTTCTAATGACAAGAGCACGTCAAGGAATGGTTATTTATATTCCAAACGGAGATGAGGACGATCAAACTGCACAAGCTGCAGAAGGCAACCTATTTAATTTTTGCGGGGCTGGAACGAAAATGATACCTATGTGCAAAAAGAAGGAATCGTTCAGGATTTCGGAATATACGACAGCCCCGATGCATTTTTCTCCGCTCATCCGCAAGGGCTCAGCCCGTTCAAGAAAATAATCTATAGCAGGGTTGTACGGCATCTGATGAACCGGAATGTTGGTCGTATAAGGCAGGGATAAACTAACTGATTCTAAATGTGAAAATCTGCCTACGATTTACCCCAGGACGAAGAGTTCACGGTTACCGCAGCAGAGAGTTTGCGAACGAAATTCTGTCCGTTGTGAACCTGGGAGTCGAGGTATCATTAGTTATAGGTGGCGGGGGAATATGGCGGAGAGCTGGGGCATAGAAAGAGCAGAGGCTGACAATATCGGGATACTCGCGACGGTTGTTAACAGCTTAATGCTTCGTGGTCGCTGAACCATACATCAGGCTAAGGGCAGTTCACCATCTGGAAAAGGGCTACATTGTCATCTACAGGTATTAAATGATTGGGGAATTTCTCATATTAAACATATGAATAGGCTGTACGGGGTTGATTGAACCGTTAGCCTCAGCGACTGTACGTAAGATTTTATCACTTTAATCATTGATTGAAATACCTGCGGCTTTTAAATGTCCGTGAGTTAGAATTTTACCAAATTGAGATGCAAGTTCCTTTGGAGTATAGGAAAAATCATTTTTAACCCACCACACTACAATGCCCATAAAAGTAGATGCAATATATTGGAGTAATAATTCCTTTGAAATCTTCAATGGAGTATTATCCAAGCCAACCTCCACTGTGTTTTTTATAATTTCCTCCATTTTTGCTTGAAAACCATGAATTCTATTCTCATCCAGTAACAATGCTTTGTAAAAAGGGATATTGTCCTGAATTTTCTCCAGGATGGTTTGCATTAGTTGTTCAAGCATAGAACCGCTTACAGGAGTTTTGCTGCTTGAGCATTGCTTGAGTGTACTCTTTAGTTCTTCTATTAATTCGTCCATAGATGCATTTAATAAATCGGGTTTGTTCTGATAATGAAGGTAAAATGTATTCCGGTTAATCATCGCTTTATCGGCAATATCTTGAATCGTAATTCCTTCGTATCCCTTTTCCGTAAGAAGCTCTATAAACGCCTTTTTGATCGAATGTTTGGAGCGAATGATACGCAAATCGGTTTTTTTGTTCATTATGGCTCATTCCCTTAATTTTTTTGTTAGATATACGACATTTGAGCTGAAATTGCATTTTATCTCTCAAAATCAGAAATATTAAATATTGAATGCTGACCTTTTATTAATCATAATAAACACAAGATAAATATACAACACACTGACCATTATTTATTTTATTGACCATTAATTCTAATTAAAAGGGAGATATCAAATGAAAACTATAGCCATTGTTGGAGCAGGAGCAGGTTTAGGAATGTCCATTGCGAAGAAATTCGGACAAAACGGCTTTCGCGTAGCTCTTATTGCCCGAAATGAAGATAAGTTGAACCAGCTGGTTAGTGAATTAGAACAATTGGGAATTGAAGCTGCTCCATTTCAAGCGGACATATTAAATAAAGAAGAAATCGAGAGGGCCTTCGCCGCTATTAAAGAGAAATACGGATTTATTGATGTTCTTGAATACAGTCCAACGCCGAGCATCCACACCGTAGCGCCATCATTAGAAGTAACAGAAGAAAATGCGTTATACCAATTTCAATTTAATGTTTTAGGTGCGTTATCCAGTATTCGGCAAGTGCTGCCGGAAATGCTGGATAAGCAAAGCGGGGCCTTATTATTTACTACTGGAGGCGCTGCAATCCACCCGGTACCGATGATGGGGAATGTCGGAATTGCAATTTCAGGACTTCGTAATTATATCTTTAATTTGAACAGCGAATTAGCGGACAAAGGCGTGTACGCGGGTCACCTTTCGATCGGAATCTGGATGCAGCCGAATTCAGGAGTTCAAGACAAAATCGCTGATATTTGGTACGACATGTACACCAAAAGAGACAGAGTAGAAGAATTTATAACTGAAGATCGAGTGTGATTTTGAATAATTTATGATGAAGGAGGGTTCAATTCAAGAATATGAATATCACCATTTTTGGTGCAAGTGGTGCAATCGGACAGCTGCTAACACGATTAGCTCTAGATCACGGAGATTTCGTTACGGCATATGTTAGAAACGCCCACAAAATCAGCCTCAAACATCCCAATTTGAGCCTTGTACAAGGGGAACTTTCGAATGCTTCTACCATCGAGAAGGCAGTTGCTAAATCAGATGTTGTAATCAGCACACTAGGACCAGCATCCGATATGTCACGAAAGCTTAAAGGCACGCCGATTGCGGACGGACACGAACTGATGATTAGGGCTATGAAGAAACTTAACAAAACAAGGTTAATTACACTTGCAACGCCGGCTTTGCAATCAGATGACGATAAGAAAAATATTTCGACGATACTTCCAGGTGTGATGGCCAAAGTGTTCCTTCCAAACGGGTATGCAGAGATGAAGAAAATGGAAGGAATTATTAAACAATCGAACCTTGATTGGACAGTTGTCCGAATTATTAACCCCAATGTTAAACACAAAGGGCAATCTTATGACTATTCATTCGGAGATAAATCGGCTAAATTATCGGTTTCCAGGGAAAATGTTGCCGAAATCATGTACGCTGCCACCCGTGACAACCAATTGATTAGAAAAATGCCTATCGTCTATAACAAATAAGCTCAAAAAAATGCAGTATTCACCGGTTAGTGGTTAGTGAAGGAGGCTTCGAAATGAAAATCGAGATATGGTCAGATTATGTTTGTCCATTTTGTTATATTGGTAAACGGCGGTTAGAATCTGCACTGGAGCAATTCGCTCATCAGAATGAAGTGGTGATTGAATATAGAAGCTTTGAACTTAATCCGCAAGCATCATTGTACTCAGGCAAAAATATGCATCAAATGGCCTCTGAGAAACATGGTGTGAGTATCGAGCAAGCGAAAGAGGCAAATGCTAAGCTTGGACAACAAGCGGCGATGATGGGTCTGGTGTATAATTTCGACGGAATGAAGCCCACCAATACGTTTGATGCTCATCGTCTAACCCAATATGCCAAATCGGTTGGTAAAGATAAGGAATTATCCGAGAAGCTGTTCTATTCGTATTACACGGAAGCCAAGCTGATTAGCGATCATGATACATTAGCAGATATTGCAGAATCCGTTGGAATGAATAGGGACGAGACAATGGCAGTTCTCCAGGATCCATCCAAATATGCTAACGAAGTACGTTCAGATGAAGCCACAGCAAAACAGTTGGGAATAACAGGAGCCCCTTTCTTTGTCATTGATAGAAAATATGCAATTTCCGGCGCACAACCCATTGAGATATTCTTAAGCGCCCTTAACCAAGCAGCTCAATAAATAAGCCTCGCACGAATCATCAAGAGGAGTGCCGAGTGACAAAGAAAGAATGCAAAAGCACAAACCATTGGTTTGTGCTTTTTGCCGTAGCTTAAGTGTAGTTCTTATTTTATGATCAATGGTGCTGAGTTTGACTGGCGTGTAACTTATGAGTCACAAGGAGGAAAAAATGACTGAATTATTAGCTCCAGCAGGAAATATGGAGGCTTTAAAAGCTGCAATTTCTAATGGTTGTGATGCAATATACTTAGGAATGCAAAAATTTGGTGCACGTGCATACTCATCTAATTTTGATTTTGAATCGTTAAAAGAGGCTGTTACGTATGCGCACCTGAGGGATGTTAAACTCTATGTTACAATGAATACCATCGTTTTTGAAAACGAAGTTGAAGAGATGAAAGAGCAGATACACGAATTAAATAAAATCGGTGTGGATGGTATTATCGTCCAGGACCTGACTGCTTTCGATTATATCGTTAAAAACTTTCTTGATATGGAAGCACATTGTTCAACTCAAATGGGAATCGACGATGTAGACGGAACTTTATTATTTAAAGAACTTGGTGCTAAACGAGTGGTTCTGTCCCGTGAGGTTGAGATTGAAAAAGTAAAAGAGATCAAAAGAATAGCTGAGATCCCTTTAGAAATTTTCGTTCACGGTGCTTTATGTGTATCCTACTCGGGAAACTGTCTAATGTCAGGATTAATGGGCAATCGAAGCGCAAATCGCGGAAGATGTGTGGGTTCATGCCGTAAGGAGTATGAACTCATGGATAAGACAACAGGTACATCTTTAGGGAAAAACCATATTCTATCTACCAAGGACTTAAACACAATCGACTATATCGAGGATTTAAAAGAAATCGATTCTTTAAAAATCGAAGGCCGAATGAAAGTGCCTACGTATGTTGCTAATGTGGTATCCAAATATCGCATGGCCTTAGATCATAAAATAACCGACGAAGATAAAGAAAATCTGAAAAAAACATTCAATAGAACATTTACTAAAGGATATTTGTTTCACGAAGATAGGAGAAATATTACAAACATTTTAAGACCTAATCACTTTGGTTATGAAATTGGAACCATCAGCAAGATTGTTAAAGACATGTATGAAATAACACTTACACGTACTTTAAATCAAAACGATACCATCAGAATAAGTCACAACAATGAAGATGTTAATCTGGCTGTTGCCAAACTGTACGATCAAGAGGGTGAATTAATCAACAAAGCAGATGATGTCTGCTATATCAAAATCAAAGAAAAGGTGTCTAAGGGAGATTTAGTATATAAAACGAAGGATTATTTCTATAACAAAGAATTAGAATCATCACTGGAAAAAGAATTTAAGCGGTTTAACCTCGATATTAGAGTATATGCATCTCCAGATTCAAAGCTTTTCATAGATGCGGAGGGCTTAGGCTTTAATTATTCATATGAAAGCGAGGAAATACTAGGCGAAGCCATTAATAATCCAACAACAAAAGACCAGGTAATCAAGCAATTTTCAAGATTAAATGATACGATATTCGAACTTAATCATGTGGAATATGAAGAATGCAATGCGTTTATTCCAGCTAAACTGTTAAATGCTGCAAGAAGGGATATTGTACTGGGCTTATATGACTTGAAGCTTAACAGCCAAAAGAAACGAACCAAGGCTTTGGAAGCAAAAGAAAAAATAAGCTTTGCCCCTGAAGAACCATACCTTACCGCCTCTGTAACGACTAAAGAGCAGTACGAGGCTTGTGTAAGCTGTGGAATTAAGGAAATCTATTTTAAAAATGTGGTTAGAAGAAATCAGATTGATTATAAGGAAAAAGAAGGGCAGCTGCTCATCGGAGGATATGGCGGAATTTATCACTACAGAGACACGAATCCGTTTGTTACGGACTATTCTCTAAATGTTGTTAATGCTACTAGTTGCTATGAATTATATAAATTAGGTGCAAAACGAGTCACTTTATCTTATGAATTGAATAAGAGCCAAATTGAAGATTTAAGGAATGCCTATGTTGAAGAAAATGACGGCTATCCTGCACTGGAAATGATTGTATATGGCAGGGCTCCTTTGATGTTTACAAAATATTGTCCGATGAAAAAAATGAATCAATGCAGAATTTGCAAAACGAAGAGCTATGGGTTAAAAGATGAGCAAGGAACGTTCCCTATCATTTCCCATAATGATTGTACAACTACTCTCCTTAATGCGAGGACGCTTAATCTTCTGGATGAGCTACCAAACATCAAAGGAATCGAGGCGCTCAGATTAAACTTCACAGTAGAATCCAAAGAGCAGGTTGTGGAAGTCATTCATATGGCGTCAGGTAAATTAAATGGCTCAATGAATACTGCTGTCTTTAATCAGGAAACAGACACAAGAGGACATTTTAATAAAGAGATCGTGTAGGTAGCCGGGAGCGAAACCAGCAGCTGCAGAAGTCAGAGTATGGTGTATATAAATGCCCGGACGGCAGACTCTGCAATTGGGGTATTCCGGGTACAGGGTATTATGGTGAAGAGTATTTCTTTGATAATGCCCCGGTTAACTTTGGTTAAAGAACAAGAAAGAGCCGACCAGTACTGGGCGGCTCTAAACTTGCCGCTTCAACCATCGCAGTGAACGTGTCAGAAGTAAGGAAAGGTCTTTTTGAGTGGCCGACTGCTTTTCAACAGAAATCTCATGATCACCCTGGCACACGAAAAATGATCTCAAATGTTGTCTCTTTTGGGTTGGATGCAAATGTGATATCGCCTAAATTTCTAGTCATGATCTGTTTGCAAATGGATAGCCCAAGCCCTGTACCATGCTTTTTACTTGTAACAAAGGGCTCAAACAATTTATTTTGAATGGCCTCTGGAATTTGGGGACCATTATTCGCGATCGATACGACATATATGTCTCTTAATCTTTGGCCCATAAGGATTAACGTTCTATTTTCTTCGATTTCTGAAAGAGCATCAATGCTATTGTTAATAATGTTGGAGACGACTTGTTGAATGGAAGTTTTTTGTAAATTGAGTTGAATGTCTTCTCCGATATTTAATTGTAAGATAATGTTGTGATCAATTAGCCTTGATGTAACCATGTCGATGACGGAATGAACTAAGGAATTTATTGAAATGATTTCATAAGATTCTTCAAAGGCACCCCTTTTAGAAAAACTTAGAAATCCTGTGATTTGCATTTGTATGTTCTGAAATTCTTTTTCTATTATATCTAGATAGGAAATCGTGGTGCTTTTCAAATTATCTCGTCTTATTAACCTTAAGAAACCAAGAATCGTGGTCAAAGGATTTCTAATTTCGTGGGCCATGCTAGCAGCCATTTACCCGACAACCGTTAATCTTGCCTCGTGAAGTTCAGCCAGTGCTTTTTCTTGCTTTTCCAACAGTTCATTCGTAAATTTAGAGTAATGGATTACAAAACATCTTTCGAATTCAAAGACTCTCTGGAGTATTGTTCGAATCAACTTGATTGGGATGATTTTGCCGTGCTCATGCTGTTCAACGAAAAATAAGAGAGTGTCTGTCCATAACTGATTGAATAAGATGATGTGGTCAACGGGGATTTTTTGTTGAAAGCATTGTTCACTGAGCGTAGGAATATTGGCGAAATGCGTATGACTCTCCACAGGGATTTCAATATCAAGCATGAACTGAAACAAGTTATAGGTTTCTTTCATAATAAATTCATGATCATAAAAACCAGGATAATGTTGGGATAAACGATCAAACCATCTATGGATTATCATTTCTTTATGGTTTTGCAAGATCTCAAGAAATTGAATTTCGGTCATATAAATTCTCCCCGGCAGCCGACGAAGTTTTTTTATAAGAGTAAGTCTTAATTACTGCTGGATGAATATATCGTAAAATATGCCATGTGTAAATGATAGTGTATATTTATTCATTTTATTTGGAAAATAAAGATAGGTATTTTATCTCTAGTATAATCGGTATAGGAGCTGTTGCGAACAGCTCCTATCTCATTTTCGCCGATATGACCGTTACGTTGAACCGTATCATAAGTAGGGGGCAAGTGTTATAAATCCGTCAGAATGTATAGATCATTGTATGTAAAGGTGAAGCACCAAGGAATTTCCCGCCAAATGGCACGCAAAAGCTGATCGGCTCTCGCCTTTTCCAACACCGCCGTTAGCCGCTTCTTTTGTTCGATGACCCCAAGTTCTTGCTCGAAAAAGGATTAAAAAGTACAAAAAGGGAAATTAGCAGCTATGAACAACTGTTAATCTCCCTTCTGCAGCCCTGCTATTCGCTTGCTTCTTTTGCCGACATGTCGTCCCAGATGTTCTGGAATTCCTGAAGCATTTTTTCTTTCCCGATCTTCTTGCCGATATAAGACTGGATTTGCGTGGCCATTAGCGAGGTGGTCGCTTCGTAGCCGGGGTACAGCTGCCATAACCAGGGGAGTATCTTGCCTTCCTTGATATAGGACAGAATCTCCCCAGATAAGGGACCAAGCTGAGCTTCGGTTGCCGGAATGCTTCGGAACGCCGGAATGAGCTTGGCATCATCCACGATGAACGCCTGGCCGGTGCGGGAAGAAACGAGCCACCGTAGAAAGGCTTTGGCTTCTTCCTCTGTTCTTGAGTTCTTCAGCACCACCCAATAATTCGCAACGCCAACAGGAAGCTTGTTCATAGCCTTGGCATCATCGTTGATAGGCATCGGCAGGAATCCGATATTGAGGTTCGGGTGGAGCTTGTCGATCTGCAGCTGCGTCCAGGTTCCCTGCTGCATCATGGCGGCACGTCCGTTCGCAAAGTTGGCAACCTGTGTGTAATAATCCGTCTGCAGCGGATTGGGCTGGCCGTACTCGACGGTCAAATCTATCAGGCTCGTCCATTCCTTAAATATCGTATTGTCCGTCAGAGCGGCGCGGCCATTCTTCAACCGTTCAATAAATGCGACCGGATCTGGCTGCTGGGCGAATGCGGTGTTGAGCAGATGATTCCCCAGAATCCACCACTCCGCATAGCCATTCTCAAAAGGACGGATGCCGGCCGCCCTAAGCTTGTCGGCCGCTTCCCGCAACTGCGTCAGCGTGGCTGGTGTGAAATTGATGCCCGCTTGGCGGAACAGGTCCTTGTTATAAATGAAGCCCCAGCCCTCCAGGGCGAGCGGCATCCCGTAAATCTTTCCGTCCTTTGTAATAGCCGGCTTGGCCAAATCAAGCATATCGCCCACCCATGGCTGGTCGGACAGGTCTTCCAGATACTCCTGCCACAACTCGAGATCGGTATAACCTGCCACAAAAAAAATGTCGGGCTTGTCATTGGAGTTGAACTTTGTCTTGAGTCCCGCACTATAATCACAGCCGCCGCCGCATGTATCAACTTCAATGTTCACGCCGGTCTCCTCCTGATACCGTTTGACCAGGGTGTCCAGCTGTTCGGCCATTTCGACCTTGAAATTGTAGATCTTTAGTGTAGTGGCCGGCTCTGCGGTGGCACTTGCCGGGCCGGAGCCATTCACAATTTGGTTATTGCTCCCCCGGCACGCCGTGCCAATTACGGCCAGGACCAGCAAAAGGGCAGTCAAGGTCATGTATTTAAGCTTCATGGCATATCCCTTCGTCAATTAAGATGGCTGCACATCCAGTATAAACGCCATCCTCCAAAGAGGAAATAAGCCGTTGCTCCTGCCATCACGCTTATTAGCGCGGCCAGCGTTCCTCCTTGCCCATCAGCGGTGTGAAAGGCTGATGCGGCTCGGTTTGATACCAATAGGCGACCGATGCTACGTCATCCTGGCGTTCGAAAAGCCCTTTCTTGTACACGCCGATCTGCTGAATTGTAACTTTCAAATCCTCCTGGAAACGGATAGGATCCAGAATATGCCAGCGGTAAAATCCCCGCATGGGTGGCGCATCGTCATTGTGGTACAGATTATGGACGGCCTCGTCATGGCTAGAATAGTAGGGATAGCCCATGTATGGCGTGCAGTACGTGTTCTCGATCGTCTTGCCGTCCTTTTGAGTCGCGAAGCTCCAGGCACCGCCGAAATAATCTTCAGTGCCGGTGCCGCAGATGGTCGGATACTCCCGGTCGCCGTCGATATACATCTTGATCTCGCCCTCTCCCCACCAGTAGCGTTCCAGTGTGGTAAGTGCCATGTAGGTTCCGACGTATTGGCCGCGGCCTTTGACGTTGTCGAGAAGGATATAATCCTCCGCTTTATCCGTGATCCGCTGCCGCTTCCATTGCGCGTGAAAGTAAGCCGTATCTTCAGGCAGCTCGTCATGCAGGCAATAATCAATCTGATAGAAGAAGGCGGGAATTGGCGCTTCATGCTGGTTCTCGATTTCAATTCTTGCTGTGCTCCGGAACGGCATCGGAAAATAACAGTTGAATGCTCTTGTCGGATTTACAACTATCGGCTGGGAATTGACGGTGCAGCCTCTCCCGAAGCCATTGCAGAAGAAATCGCCCAGGGGGCTCTCAACGGAAGGCTCCGTTTCATCGTCCCAATACATGCGCAGCACCAGATCGCGCAGAACAAAAGAATCTGCTTCGGTATGATCAGTCACCGTAATCCAGATGTGTTCGATAATGCCAGGGCCGCTGATCTCGGCCAGCGTTACTGTCGCCCCGGGCGCCACGTCCCGGATACAGGGCGAGCCTTTGCGGGAGGGGCCGAGAGGGCCGGAGGCCATCCCTCCTTTTCCTTTTTCACCGTGCGGATTCTCTGCGTTGATGGCCCGGCTTCTGCCGGTCTTGATCAGAGGGAGTGACGACAGTCCTCCCTGAAACGGGTTCATATTCATTTGTTCTTCTCCTCTCGGGTAATCAGCCTTTGACGCCGCCGGCCATAATACCTTCCATGATCTGTCTCTGGAAGATGGCGACGAATATAATGATGGGCAAGATGATAATCCAGCCCATAGCACTAACCAGATCCCAGGGCACCGCGTACATATTATCTCTAAGAGGCAGCTGTGTAATTGCTGTTGAGAGCACAGAGATGCCATTGGAATAGAACAGCGGTGTAAAAAAGTTGTTCAGGCAGGTAATAAAGTTGACGATGCATACTGTTGCCAGCGCCGGTCTCAGGAGCGGAATCGTGACATAGAACATCGACTGAAAAAAGCCGCAGCCGTCAATGGAGGCGGATTCCTCTATGGAGACCGGAATATCATTCAGATAGTTTTGCAGAATCAGGACGGTGAATGGAAGAATACCGCTGATATACAGGATAATCAGGCCAGTATACGTATCGTATAAATGGACGCTGCGCAGAAAGTCATACAGCGGCCGCGCGGTCACCACATCGGGAATAAGCATGGAGGCCAGCAGGAAGCCGACGGCAATGGATAATCCTCTGGTGCGGAAACGGGCAAAACTGAAGGCTGCCATGACGGAGATGATCATACCAATCAGGATGGAGAGCCCCACAATAATTGCGGTATTTCCTATTTTGGGTAACAGGCCCACATTCTTGATCAGATAACGGTAGCTGTCCAAGGTCGGATGGGCCGGCCAGTACTTGACCGGTTTGGAGAATAGCTCTCCGGCCGGTGTTATGGATGAAATAAAGATCCACCACAGCGGAAAAAGAATAAGAAATGCGACAATGGCAGCCAATCCCCATATGGTCAGGGTCAGCGGCACAGATCTGGAGTTTTTGGGGATCATAGGATATCGCTCCTTAATAGTCTACGCGTTTGGCTGCCGACATACTGAGCCCGCTGAGTACAGCCATCACCAGGAACAGCACGACGGCAATCGAAGCGGCGTAGCCGGTATTCAGATTCGTAAACGCTTCGGTGGTTACCCGGTAGGCAATAAGTGCGGTGCTCTCACCCGGCCCGCCGCTTGTCATCGCGTATACAACATCAAAGGAAGTAATGCGCCACATGGTGAAGAATATGCTGAGCATCAGAATGTTCCTGGAAATAAGCGGAAGCGTAATGCTGAAAAAGGAGTGGATGCTTCCGGCCCCGTCAATTTTGGCGGCCTCATACATGTCCGAGGAGATGAATTGCAGACCGGCCAGCACCAGAATGGCGAAGAAGGGCAGGTCCTTCCATAGGTCCACGGCGATTACGGCGCTGCGGGCTGTATTGGTGTAGATCAACCAGTCCAGATTGAAGGAAGGAGCGAACCGGCGGATAAAGTCATTGATCAGGCCATATTCGTTGTTGAATGCCCATTTGGACGCCATGGCGATCACGACCATCGGCATGGCCCAGGGAAGCAGTACGATGGTTCGGAGTACCTTTTGTCCTCTGAATTTCATATTGAGAATTAGCGCCAGGATGATTCCGAGCACAATATGGCCAATCATGGATCCTACGACGAAAATGGCCGTAAACCGGATAGAGGTAATCATTTTTGAATCGTGGAAAAGCTGAATATAGTTATCCAAGCCGATAAACTTGCGGATGCCCTGCAGCAGTTTGACCTCAAACAAGCTGATATGGAAGGTTTCTATAATGGGATATATGGTCGTGAAGATCCGGATCAGCAGCGCTGGCAGTACAAGAATCCAGGCAATCATCCAATATTTTTTGCTGGCATACATAAAACGCACCTTCCTCGCAGGATAGCCATATCCGTAGAATACGGGCAGCATAAGCAGGCATCTACAGATCCGCCTGCTTATGCTGCCGGGAAATGGCCCTGATTATTTGTAACGTTCAACGGCTTCCTGTGCTTTTTTACAGAAATCATCCAGTGTAATTTTGTCTTGGATGTAGTTCTGAAACAGCGTTCCCATCTCGGAGATGAACTCCATCGTCTGCGGCAGCATCGGACGCCCATGCACTTCGTTGGTCGATTGGATCTCGTTGTAAATAGTCTTGATGTCTCCGGTAACCTCTTCTTTGGCCGCGACATCCGCTCTGGCCGGATAGCGGTCAAAGTTCTTCCAGCCGTTCAATTCACCGTCTTCGCTGGCGGCATACTTCAGGAATTTGATGGCAGCGTCCTTGTTCTTGGAAGCCGAGTTCAGGACATAGCTCCAGGAATCCGTGAAGATGCTTCGTTTCGCAAATTCCGGCATATTGATCATATGGATCTGATCTTCACCGTAGCGGTTCGCCTGCTTGTAATCTGTACCGGTCCCCCACATGAAGACGGAAGCATATTTCCCGTCGATGAACTTCTGGTTCATCTGTTCATATTTGTCCGCAATTTGATCGACCGGTGTGACCTTCCAGGTATTGGCCATGTCGTACATGAATTTGACCGCCTTGCGGCTGCCTTCATTGCTCCAGTCAAAGTAATCGCCGCCGAACAGATTGACGAAGGTCGCGATTTCGTTGAAGACATACGTCTTTTCCCAGGAGCCGCCGTATCCGTACTGACCGTCTTTGGTCGTCGCTTTCAGAAATTTCACAAAGTCTTCTTCGTTGTTAATGGAAGTCATGCCTGCGGCATCGAGCTTCTTCTGATCGACCCATAGGCCAAGATAACCGGTATAGCTGGGGACGCCGATCAGATCACCTTTGCTTGAGGTCAGCATATCCTTCATATAGCCCTGCGGCAGCTGTTTCCGCACATCATCGGTCAGGACCGTATCCTGCAGCGGCTCCAGCCAACCGGCATTTTTAAAAGAGGTTGCCATTTCATCATTGATCTCAAGAATGTCAACGGTATTGTCGCCTGAGGAAAGGATCGTCGATACCTTCTGCTGGCGGGTGTCCGAATCGGTCGGCGCGGCGACCCAGTTGATCTTCACGCCACTCTTTTCCTCGGCTTCTTTGAGCCAATCCTGAAATTTAGGATTCGTGGATTGAATGGTGTAGAGGGTAATCTCATCCTTTCCTGCGTTGCCGGCATCCTTTGTTCCGGACGTCGTCTCGTTTGCCTTGGAGTTATTACCGGAGCAACCGGACAGTGCAACTGCGATGGTTAAGGAGCCGGTCAAGAATAGGGACCAAAATCGTTTCATACCATAACCTCCCTGTTTTGTTTTTCTTGAAAGCGCTTTACAATCTCAGTATAGCTGCTGCCACACAAGCGAAAAACAGCCGTAGTTGATCAAAAATGTGTAAAATCGTGATATGGGTCATATATCCATTTCAGCACCGGGGCTTTCTATTGACCTTACTGCAAGGCGGTGCTAGACTGTTAACCAATTCGTAGAGCGAGGGGGACCGCCATGAAATTCCGCCGCAGCATCCGCTATAAGTTGAGCATGTTTCTGATGGTCGCCATCCTCCTGCCGATCACCGCATCTATCCTGATTTCCTACTTCTATACCAAGCACTCGTTAAAAGAAGACGCTATCCGGGAAAATTCAAGCACGGTCCGGCAAGGGACTACTAGCTTGAGCAATCTGCTCAGCGGGATGAACAGCATTTCCCTCTACGTATATAACAATATTCAAATGCCAAATAGCCTCTATAACATCCTGATTCGGGGCTACAGCGATTTTTTGGTCGAGATTAATATTTACTCCGGTCTTCATGCCATTGAACAGTCGGCCAAGGATATTCAGCAGGTCTATCTCTACTCCGACCTGACCCATCAATCCTGGCTGCTGATCAACGGCTATCTGAAGCGGACGGCGGGCAACGCCGGTCTTGACGGCCACTTCCTTCAACCGGTGGACAAAAATGATCCCTATCTGGAGCCGCCCCATAAGTCGCATAATTACGGCATGGAGGAATTCCCCTACAGCCCGTCAAACACGGTTTTTACCATTCATCGCCCGATCTACCGGGCGCCGCTTAAAGAGAGGGTCGGCATAGTATCCATCGACTTCAAGCTTGACGGCTTTCGTAATATCATGAACATGCTCTATGACAAGGGAGAAGAAAATATCTATCTTCTGGATGATACCGGTACCGTCATTTATGCCTCCGAGGAAAGCCAGATTGGGCAAAAGCCGTCTTATGCCTGGCTGGAGCATGCCCGCTACAGCTATGGCTCCGGCCATTTTTACTGGCATGAGAACGGCGGCTTCCAAGGGATTGTCGTCTTCGAGAGATTTGAGCTGTTCGGGCGGACCTGGATTGTAGCCAAGCAGATTCCGGACAGCTATCTATACAACAACGCGTCACGCGTGCTTCGTATGAATGTGCTTGTCCTGATAAGCTTTCTGGTCATTTCAATTGCGGCGACGCTGTACGTGTCGCTTAAGCTAACCACCCCGATCAAGAAATTGACCGAGTCGATCCGGCGGATCAAATTGGGGAAGCTGCAGTTTGATGTGGATTCGGAACGCAGCGATGAGGTCGGTGTTCTTGGCAGCGCGATCAAGAATATGGTCGATACGATCGACAATCTGATCATGCGGGAGCTCCGGCTGGAGCTTGTCAGCAAGGATAACCAGCTGAAGGCGCTTCAGGCTCAGATCAATCCGCATTTTATCTTTAATACCTTGCAGTCCATCGGATCTGTGGCCTTGCACAACAAGGTGCCCAAGATTTACGAGCTGACCTCTTCGCTCGGGCTAATGATGCACTACACTATGAACACCGAGGAGTCCATTGTCCCTCTCGCCAAAGAGATTGCTCATGTGGAGGCCTATCTGGAACTGCAGAAGCAGCGGTTCAAGGAACATCTGCATTGCACCATTGACATTGCCGAACCTTCCGCTCTGGAACTGTTTGTACCCAAAATGATCCTGCAGCCTCTTGTAGAAAACTGCTTCAAGCATGGATTTGAATCGATGCAAAATGCAGAAATAGACATTAAGCTGGAAAGCGGCGAAGATGGGCTGACTCTTTCAATCCGGGATAACGGGCTTGGCATTACGCCGGAGAACCTGGAGCGGTTGAAGCAGCGCATGAAGCAAGAAGCCTCCGGAGGAACGGTAGGGGGCAGTATCGGTCTGATCAATGTGATCTCCAGACTCTCTTTGTTCTTTAACGACGAGGCCGGGGTATCGATAGGACAGGTCCAGCCCTCGGGCTTTTATGTAGTTATCAGAATCCCGCAACGAAAGGACGGCAGGCTCTATGAAAGTACTGATCGTGGATGATGAGACCGATGTAAGAGATTCAATCCGGCTTCTGGTCCAGTGGGAAGATTTTCAGATCACCGATGTGATGGAAGCTTGCGACGGGGCAGCGGCTATGGAGCTGATTCGAAGTGAGCAGCCGGAGATTATTTTTACGGATATGAAAATGCCCAATGTGGACGGCCTCACGCTTCTGCAATGGATCGGGGAGCATGCGCCTGAATCGAAGAGGATTGTGATCAGCGGCTATGCCGACTACACCTATATCCGCAAGACGATGAGGCACGGCGGCCTCGACTACTTGCTTAAGCCGATTAACCGCAATGAACTGCTCGAAGCACTCCGCAATGCGGTGGATACGTGGCTGAAAGATGCTGAAGCGCGGCTTCTGAATATCCGCAGGGATGTCGAGATCAACAAAACCCTGCCTATGTATTGGGACAAAATGCTGTCAGGCGTTGTTTCACAGCCGGATGGCTACTCTATCGTCGCTGATGAGCTTCAGGAATCCTTCGAGTGGTCCGCCGTCCGGGAATGCCAGCTCGTGATGCTGATCTCTGATCCGCTGCCGCGCATTGTACTGGAGAAATTCGGAAGGAATATCGACCTGCTGTATTTTTTAATGCTTAACATCTGCAATGAGGTTATCGGTCCTTCCAGGAATGGATATGCCTTTAAGCATGCCGATCCCAATAATGGTATCCTTCTGCTGCTGACTGGTGATTTTGGGGGCAACAGCAGGAAGCTGACAGCCATCAACGAGGCGCTGTACCGTGTGCTTGGAGCACGCTTTCATTTTGCCTGCAGCGGCAGGGTCTCCTTCCCGCAGGATATTCACACCGGATTTCAGCAGATGCTGCAGACAGCCCTTTCCGTTTCCTTTCTGGGACCGAACACCTGGATTCACAGTTATGACGACATTCCTGCCGCCACCTCTGACAAAAGAATCGTCTTGGCCGATTACAGCAGCTCGATTTCGGCCGCTATTCACAAAGGGGAGCAACGCCAGATCAAGGGCGCGGTCACCAATTGGGTACAGGCGATTGAACAACTGCATGCCGTGACCTGGGAACAGTTGAAGTACTGGCGGTATGAATTTGAACTGCTCCGCAGCCATTTGCTGCAGGACACGGACCGGGCCGCAGGCGAATCCGCCCGGAACTCCTCCCAGTGGCTGTTTCCGATCGGCCCGGACGGCCGGCTATCGCTGGAGGAATGGCAGAGGGAATGGACGAACGCTTTTCTGGAAATCGCCGAGGTTCTGAAAGATTCCCGAATCCGGGAATACAACGTCATCCATTCGATCAAGCAGTACATTGACCTTAACTATATGCACGATCTGTCGCTCCAGGAAATCGCAGGCCAGTTCTTCCTGAGCCGTGAATATGTCTCCCGCCGCTTCAAACAGGTGTTTCACGAGAATCAGTCCGAATATCTGGAACGGGTCCGCATTGAGAACGCCAAAATCCTGCTTATGAACAAACAGTACAAGATCGCTTCCATCGCTGAGAGGGTTGGGTACCCGGACGGTCGTTATTTCAGCAAAATCTTCAACAAGCTAACGGGCATGACCCCGCGGGAGTGGCGGAAGGAGGCAGGGGGAGAAGGTGGCGGTGAGTAGTGCGTAAATCAAACAAGACTACTTAAAGCCCGGAATTTTTGTGCTTTCAGAGAACCATCCCCCTCGCACAAAACGAGTCACATCTAGGGTGTTCAGGAGAGTATACATTAGTTCGATCAGAATTAATAACTTGCCCCTTCAGCTAGCACGGTGAACCGTATCATAAGTAGGGGCAAGTTTTTTTAAAAAAAGCTCGCACGAGCCTGTATTTACATCATGCCAACCATTGACTGAGATTGGATCACGTTCAATGTAAAAGGTTGCGTAAACAGGCACTTGCGAGTTTGTTTGTTGTACGAAACAATAAGATACGAACTTCTGTATACTTACCGTAAGAAACTGCTCTGCTGCTGTATTTGCCGGAACAAAAAATCATATTGACATTTTGCTGAAACGATAATAACGTACGTTATATAACATTCGTTATTTTATATACTTATTGTATGGGGAGTTGGAAAAAATGCCTCCAAAAGCAGAGGTCACTAAAGAACAGGTTTCCAATGCAGCGTTTGAGTTGACCAGACAAGAGGGATTCGGGATACTGACAGCCAGAAATATCGCTCTAAAACTGAAATGCTCTACTCAACCGGTATACCGATTGTACAGGAGCATGGAAGAGGTCAAAGAGAATGTTTTCAGACGTGCTGTTGATTACGCTTTAGTAGAGATCAAAAGCTACAACAATGAAAAAAATGAGCCTGCTATGAACTTGGCGGTTGGTTGTTTGCTTTTTGCTCAATCCGAGAAGCAGCTTTTTCGTTTATTGTTTTTGTCCGATTACAGCAGTGACTACACCAGGAACAATAATGACATCATTGCGGAGGAGATCTATAATGCGTTCTTACAGCTCGACCCACAGCTATGTACCATGAACACAACCAAGGCTCGGGAACTGTTTAAGAAGCTTTCGGCGTATTGGCTAGGAATTGGGGTCATGATCCATATGAATTCGCACGAACTGACCATTGACGAGGCGATAGTCATGCTGGAGGAAATGTATCATGTACTGAAGCGTAGTGCAATGCTGGGAGTAGTCATTAAGGAGGAACAATCATGATTACATATCTGACGCATTATTACAGACAAGGTGACCCGCCGTTCCGCAGCTTATCCGCATTATGCGATGCAGAAGCGATTGCCGTTATGGAGTCTCTGTATGAGGATAACCCATTAGCTGATAGATTCAAGGAGCCGGCTCAATATATGAATAACAGAAGACAGGTTGAACAATGGGTGAAGAATGAATTTATAGCAAAGGGAGGAGAACCCAAGGAAAACTATCCACTCTATGCAGTACTCGGCTACTCTCATTGGATGGAAGAAAACTTGTCCTTCCTTGAATTAAGCAGCCTGCGTGTTCCGCTTACAATTTTTTCGCACGGAGATATTAGCTTCACGTATCCGGATAGTATGGTTACCTACTGGCTTGGAATGGACAAGGAATCTGCTCATTATCAATCCCAGTATCACGGTAAAATCTTTACCCTCTCTGACTTGGATAGGCTGAGGCATATTTACGGTGCGCCGGAAGATAAGGGGAGAACTGCGCTTTGGGAAGGCATGGGCCCCTATATCGAATATATTGAAGCTCAAATCTGGAACCAACAGCCACTGTCTGATTACTTGAAGACAATCTAACCTGAGTTGGGGAACTACGCCGCAAGCTGCAGCCCATCAGTCCGAAAGCTTTGACAAACCGCTTGCGTTTATTTGAGGAGAAGGGAATCGTCACTCGTACTCTTTATCAGGATGGCCTTAAAACTTGCCGTTACAGACAGCGCGGTGAACCGTATCATAAGGGAACGGGCGAGGCTGCTTTGGGGTGCATCGAATTCTAACCCGGTCTAGAGTACAGTATACTTAAGCGTATGCTTCCGAAGCTAGTTGTGCACGAAGTAAATCGAAGAAGTATATGCTAACAAAACTCTGAGGAGTGGTGTATATGGCGCGTGTTTTATTTATTAATGGCGGATCAGAGGGGCACATCAATCCAACGATCGGAATTGTGCAAGAGCTTATTCTGCGTGGGGAAGAGGTGGTGTACTTTTGTGTAGAAGCTTTCCGGGAGCGTATGGAGAAGACGGGGGCTTCGGTACGGACATTTGACGATCAAAAGTTTATAAAAGCCTTTATCTCAGGCGGGAGAGACTATGTACTCGAGAGAATTAACGGTCTTTTACTTACGGCAGATATCGTCATACCAAGCGTTCTTGAACAGATCGAAGGAGAGCATTTCGATTACATCATCCATGATTCCATGTTTGGTTGCGGACATTTACTTGCTCAAATTCTTAAGCTTCCTGCAGTCAACTCTTGTACTTCTTTTGCACAGACAAAAGATTCATTCGATAATATGCTGGAACCGTTTTTCACGAATGTCTCAACAGAAATAGCTAAACCTATATACAATAAATTTCAAAGCCTGACGGCAATGATAAGGGAAAAATACGAGGTGGAGATCCATTCTCCTTACGAAGTGTTTTGTAATCCTGCGCCGCTTACAATTGTTTATACAACCAGAGAGTTTCAACCGGGTGAAGAAGCATTCGACCAAACTTATAAATTTGTGGGTCCATCCATCTCTTCGAGATTCACGCAAGAAAACCTCGACTTACCGGCAATCAAGGGGAAGAACCTCATTTACATTTCACTGGGTACGGTATTTAACCAAGCCATCGATTTTTATAAGCTTTGTTTTGAGGCATTTAAGAACACAGATCATTCTATTGTTATGGCCATTGGAAATAAGGTTCAAATTTCAGATTTAGGAGAAGTTCCTAGAAACTTCATTGTAAAAAATTACGTTCCACAAACGGATGTCTTACAATACGCGAAATTATTCATTACTCATGGCGGAATGAACAGTACTGTTGAAAGTCTCCACTATGGGGTTCCTCTGGTTGTAATTCCACAAAGCGCGGATCAGCCGGTCATTGCCAGGCAAGTCGCCAACATCGGAGCAGGCATTCAATTACAAATGCAAAATTTGACCGTAAATCAACTGCGTGAAGCTGTAGACCATGTGATGGGCCACTCATCTTTCAAGAAAGTTGCCGCAAGACTTAGGGAGTCCTTTGGAAAGGCAGGCGGGTATTATCAAGCCGTTGACGAGATATTAGACTTTAAAAGTCAATATCACCTCTAAAGGCCAGGATTCGGTAAAAAGGGCTGACCCAAGCAGCCATCTCATGGCTTTTGGGTCAGCTCCTCTGTGCTTGGGAGTTATTCATGCGAATTAAACTTTGGCTTCTCTAATCTGCTATTTTCACGCATGGCTCTCATCTGCCTTGCATGTCTTACATCACGGCGGCGTTCTCTCACTTTGAGTTGGCTAAGCATAATGATCAGCCCCAAAGTTCCGAGCACATAAGAAACCATATGATTCACTTCATTCCACATGTTTGTAGCAGTCAGAAGGGATACCGCTCCAATGATGGTTGCAATAATTCGCCCTGTATTCCTATTTTGCGTATCTATCAATTTGTTCTCAAAGGAACTTGATAGCTTTACCCGTAAATTTCCGCTATCCATTTTATCTACTGCCGAAATGAACTTCTTGGTTGTAGGAAGGATTCCCTTGAGAAGATTCTTGCCTTCATCTACAACGTTGGAGAAGACACTTCCCCGCAGATCGCTGCGCACAACCTCTTCAACATAAGGCTTAACGGTTCCAATCAAATCAAGCTCAGGGTCCAGTCCCGTACAAAGCCCATACACCGTGCCTATCGCTTTCCCCAAAAATGTTGTATTTGCAGGTAATTGAAAGGGCTGAGAGTAGAGGAAATCCCTTAATTCTTCAGCATTGTCACCTGACGTCACAAAACTGAGGTCAAACGTATCCCCGTTGATTTGTTCAAATAATGACGTAAGATTCCTTGAAAATACCTCTAAATCTCCATTTCGTCTTAAAAATCTCAAACGGGTAAGGGCGTCGATGGCGCCGTGAGCATCTTTTAAATACACGGCCATTAGAAGGGCTACCATCTGCGCCTTCATATCATCGGCAATTCGTCCAACCATTCCAAAATCGATTAATGCAATGGTGCCGTCAGGCTGTACGAGAACATTGCCCGGGTGCGGATCTGCGTGAAAGAACCCTTCTAATAGAATCTGTTCTACGAAGATTTCGATCAGTGACTTCGCTAATTTTGTCCGGTCCACACCCCAGGCATCAAGCTGGGCAAAATTGTTGATTTTTACACCTTCCAAAAACTCCATGGTTAAAACCTTAGAAGTGGTATAGGACCAATGAATGGCTGGAACGACGACATCATCCCGATGGATAAGCTGCAGCTGAAATTCCTCTGCATTTTGTCCCTCTTTTTGATAATCGAGCTCTTCCATCACGGTGTCGTGGAACTCATCATACACCGCATCAGGGTCCATGAAGTCTGCCATCTTTGTCCAGCGTTTTAATAATCGAATAGCAACTTGTATGGATTTCCAATCAATGGCGATAATGTCCTCGACCCCGGGACGCATAACTTTTACTGCAACGTCTTCACCTGTCCGTAATGTCGCCCGATGTACCTGTCCTAAGGAAGCCGCTGCGATAGGAGTTGGACTAAACTCAGCAAAAATCTCGCTAATGGATGCTCCGAGTTCACGCTCTACCTTCTGCTGTATCTCGGAAAAATCTACGGAATCTACGGAATCCTGCAGCTTTGACAACTCATCAATCATTTCCTTCGGCAAAATATCCACTTGCGCACTCACATGCTGCCCAAGCTTGATAATTAAACCACCCATATCCATGGCGGTCTTCGTAAAATACGTTGCCTGTTTTCGATATAAGGCTTTTGTTTTCGCTTCAAAGCGCCGTCCCGAAATAAAATGCTTTTGCCTGCCCAGCCACCAGAAATCCCAAGCGAACTTAAAAATCATCCGCATGGTTCTTCTGAACCGGAGATCCTTCATCAATTTAAAGAATTCGCTCATCCTTTTTCGTCGGCCTCAGGTCCTTTTTCATCGACCTCAGGTTCATGATCCTCATCTTCAGGAATAGTAGTGTTTTTATCGAAGATCGCTTGGGCCATACTTTCAAACTTTTTCGAAGCGCTCATGAAGAAATCCGCAAATTTGTTGAACATTTCTGCTTTGACCAGAATGACGGCTCCCTTGCGCTTATTCCCGAAAACGATGAATTTCTCTCCTGGCTTGAGTTCAAGTTCTTCCCTTGCTTCTCTAGGAATAACAATTTGTCCTCTCTCACCCATTGATGTGGTTCCCAGCACTTTGCCATGCCCGAATCCATGACTATTCTCTTTTTTCTGATGCATCATCAATCTCTCCTTTGATAGACAATCTACATAATAGTATGATATTTCATACTAATCATATTTTCAATGACTGTGTTGAGTTTTGAACTGGGAAAATACAATAAGCGTAATTTTTTGTTACAATGAGACTACTGAACAGTTAGGGCGGTGATCAACATGGGAAGAAAGCAGGCTTTTACCAAATCGGAGTTGCTGGACCAGACCAAGCAGTTGCTCCTGCAACACGGAT
This sequence comes from Paenibacillus sp. P3E, assembly GCF_001909045.1. Lineage (NCBI taxonomy): Bacteria > Bacillati > Bacillota > Bacilli > Caryophanales > Paenibacillaceae > Paenibacillus > Paenibacillus sp. P3E. The sequence goes on from NZ_LVWH01000037.1 coordinate 105,833, forward strand.
ATGAGGGGTTTCAGCTTAAGTTGTTATCGCAGAACCTGGTTGGGGCAAGAAGTTATATTAAATGGGCAGGATATATCGAAGCTGTCAGGCAACCAACTATCGGACATCCGGTTGCGTGAGATTGGCTTCATCATGCAGGCCTCAAATTTGGTTCCATACCTGAATGTTCTTGATCAGTTGCTTGTGGTGAAGCGGATGGCGGGAAAAGTTGCCGCAGCTGATAAAGCTTTTGCCGTAAAATTGCTTGAAGAACTAGGGCTAGGCGCCAAGCTGAAGAGCTACCCGGAGGAGCTGTCTGGGGGCGAGAAACAGCGTACCGCCATTGCCCGGGGGTTAATTAACGATCCCCATGTCATATTGGCCGACGAGCCTACAGCAAGCCTGGATACCAAACGCGCCCATGAGGTTGTCTCCTTGATTGCCCATGAGGTAAGAACACGCCATAAAGCGGCGATTATGGTGACTCATGATGACCGGATGCTCACCTACTGCGATAAGGTATACCGGATGGAAGACGGTAAATTATCGTTAGTGCCAGCAGGAAGGCTTGTATAGGGACGCAGGGTAAAACAAAAAGGGTATAACAAAACAATCCGTAGCAGGTGCGATAGGCTCCTGCTACGGATTGTTTTACTTTTTAGAGCGCATCGCCTACTTGGTGAACCCGCAGCAGGTTGGTAGTTCCGGTGCGGCCTGCAGGGACGCCTGCGGTGATGACCACCAGGTCGCCATCTTGCACGTAGCCGGCCGACTTGGCCAGTTCAACGGCGGCTGCTACCGCTGCATCAGTGCTGGAAGCGGACTCGCTGCGGAGCAGCGGGGTTACCCCCCAAGTCAAGGACAGGGCATACAGTACGCTCTCCTTGGTGGATACAGCGATGACCGGTGCAGCCGGCTTGTGCTTGGCGATGGTGCGGGCGGTAAAGCCGCTTTCGGTCAAGGCGAGAATAGCCTTGGCGGAGAGCACGAGGGCCGTATGGGCAACGGCTTCGCCGATGGCGCCGGTTACGTCGGTGGAAGCCCCTTCGCCCTCACAGCTGCAGCGGCCGTAGCGTCCCATTGCGGACTCGGCGCGGGCGGCGATGCGGGCCATGGTCTCGACAGACTCCAGCGGGTACTTGCCTGCAGCGGATTCGCCGGACAGCATAACGGAATCAGTGCCGTCGAAGATGGCGTTGGCGACGTCGCCCGCTTCCGCACGGGTCGGACGCGGGTTCATCTGCATGGACTCCAGCATGTGGGTGGCGGTGATGACGGGTTTACCGGCCAGGTTGCACTTCTTGATCATCTCTTTCTGAACCAGCGGCACGTCCTCCACCGGTAGATCTACGCCCAGGTCGCCGCGAGCTACCATCAGGCCGTCGGCTACGCTCAGGATGGCGTCCAGGTTCTCCACGCCCTCGTCATTCTCGATCTTGGCGATGACTTGGATATGGCCGGCGTTGTGCTCGCTGAGGATACGTTTGATTTCGAGAATGTCTTCGGCTTTGCGGACGAAGGATTGGGCGATGATGTCGATGTTCTGCTCAATGCCGAACTTGATGTGCCGGACGTCCTTCTCGGTGACCCCGGGAAGGCTGGTTTGGACGCCGGGAACATTGACGCCCTTGCGCTGCTTCAGCTTGCCGCCGTTCTTGATGAGGCAGGTGATCTCGGTGCCTTCCGCATGTACGACCTCCAGACGGATGAGACCGTCATCGATCAGGATGATGCTGCCGGGCTTCACATCTTGGGGCAGCTGCTTGTAGGTGACTTGAATGCGGTCCTTGGTGCCAAGCACTTCCTCGGTGGTCAGAACCACGGCTTCACCCGGTACCAGCTCCGCGTAGTCCGAGGCCATTTTGCCGATGCGGATTTCCGGACCTTTGATGTCGAGCAGGACGGCAACGTATTGGTTCAGCTCTTTGGCTGCTTCCCGGATGCGGCGGATACGCTCCGCGTGCTCGTCCAGCTCTCCGTGGGCGAAGTTCAGGCGGGCAACGTTCATACCGGCTTGGATCAGCTTCCGTAGCATTTCAGGGCTTTCGCTGGAGGGACCGATGGTGCAGACGATTTTAGTTTTGCGCATGACTTTTCTCTCCTTTATATTTAACGTTGAACTCTTGTGAAAACTTTCTCTAACTCATACAATAAAGC
>NZ_LVWH01000038.1:0-8116 GCF_001909045.1 Paenibacillus sp. P3E
CTATTATTAAAGCCCCATTGAATGACAATACAGTAGAGCTAAGAAGAACCCATTATATTTTTAGTGACACTACAACAGCCCCTGATGAACAACATGTTCAATCTGGAGCATTCCCTTTAACGAGAATTAATGAGAAGTTATATGAAAGATATGTAAAGGAAATTGATGATTCGTATGCCTTGCTTTGGGATTCAGCGGAGGTATATCTTGAAAGAGCATTTGGTTACTGTTTTTTGAATGAATCTGGTTTTGTAAGCGCATGTAACACCTTCTATTTGGGTGGAGGGTATATTGAACCAGACATAATTACACTTTCAGATTACAGGAAACAAGGTTTGGCTCTTACTCTGTGTCAGGAATTTATTAAACAAAGTAGGCAACGTAAGTTAATTCCTTATTGGGATTGTGATTCTGGCAATAATGCATCTAACCAGTTGGCTAGTAAATTAGGCTTTAATAAAGTTGGGGAAGTGCCGATATTATGGTGGCATGAAAACAAGCAAGTCATTTCAAATTATTTAATAAATTATAACTACAACAGTTTGGGGTAGTACCAGCGTAGCTGTCATCAGGGGCAAGGCCGCTTCAAGAAATTCCTTTAATTTGTGCTTTGTAGGCGTACCCGTGACAGGCGTATAGATACAGAAATGAAGGTCCGTATTGCCGTTCAGTCTGACGAAGGTGTTGATTTCAAACGCCAGCTCGCCTGCCCGATGGTGGTTCAGGATGAACCGGCTCGCCTTTTTCTGCTGGATGTCGTGCAGCCGCCACAGGGTGCCGAATTCCTCGCATTCTTCTGCCAAACGTTCGACCGTATCCCTGAACCAAGCGTCACCTGTATGACGATCGTAATACGAGCGAAACACCGCCATGGAGTATGATGCAAATTCTCCCCAGTTCAAAATATGATTGCGGAAATACGGGTTCATGAAGAATATCCTTATGAGGACGCGTTCCTGGTCGGACATCGACTGAAAGTCGGCGATGATCTCACAAGCCGCCCGGTTCCACGCGAGCACTTCCGTTCTGTCATTGGCGATAAAAGCCGGGTAAGGCACTTGGTCGATAATGTCTTGCCACTCGGAATTTACACTATCCGTCCCCGGAGGAGGCACATCGGGCTTCTCCGAACTCCACAATTGGAGCAAATGCAGCCGTTCATCCGGGGATAATTGAAGCGCCCTTCCGATGCTTTCAATAACTTCCTTGGAAGCCGCCACCTCCCGCCCTTGCTCCAGCCATGTATAATAAGTGACACTCACTCCGGCTAGTATGGAAACCTCTTCCCTCCGAAGCCCCGGAGTTCTCCTACGGCCGAACGAATTCGGAATCCCCGGCTTGTTCAGGCTGAAGGCGTTCCCTGCGGGACTTCAGAAATTCGCCCAAGACCTTAAATCTGTTGCTTTCCATAGAAATGTCAATCCTCCTAGACCTCATCATGTGGTGCCCTTCGACCGTTCAGACATCTTGACACTACGCATTAATAGCATCGAACTTCGCTTGGCAGATGACACTGAGCTAGCCGGTAATCTCTCAGATGCCTCGTTCATGCGGTTTGGATATGCTGAACCTCATGCTGCCAACCTTATTCTCCTAGAAAAGCGATGGTGAATCAAATGATATCGTTCCCAAAACCACTTATTCCAACAAGATCCCCGGTCTTCGCCCCTTTAGTCTTTAGGATGATTTTTCCTGATATGGAGGCGAAAATGTAACTTTTGGCGAATTCATACGTGGATAGGGTAAGGGGGGAGGGAATGGAGCCGAATTCGCTGGATGAGCTGTATCAGATCTATGTTCAGGATATATACATCTATTTGCGCTCCCTTTGTCATGATCATCACCTTGCCGAGGATCTGATGCAGGAGACCTTTTACCGTGCCTATCTGTACCTGGAAAACTGCCCGGAAGATAAGATAAAGCCCTGGCTGTTCCGTGTTGCGTACAATGCTTTTGTGGATGATATGCGTAAAGCGAAGAGGAGCATCATTACAGATGCGGATTATTTCAATAAGCTGGTCCACCCGGATACTACGGAGGGAACGCTGCTTCGTCAGGAACGTTTGGAGGAGGTAGCATTGTCTGTAGACCAGCTTCCGGAGAGGCAGCGTCATGCGCTTTTGCTGCATGAAGTGCATGGAATGTCTTATTTTGAAGCGTCAGAGATCATGGCGATCGGACTGTCCCAATACAAAATACTCGTATTCCGCGCCAGACAAACGCTGCGTGAAGTGGAGTGGAGGAGGAACGGCGATGAGTGAGGAGTTCAAGGAGAAGCTGCGGAAATACAGTGAAGGCAAGCTGCCGGAAGCAGAACGCAAAGAAATGGAGCACGAGCTGGAGAAGCTGGAGGCATACCAGGTCTATCTGGAGGAGCAGATGGAGCAGGAGGATCAGCCACCCGGGTGGCGAAAAGAAACCCTTTCCCCTCAGTCAGCTCCGCCGCCAGGCAAGGCCAAAAAAATTATCCGCCGGGGTAAATGGAAGGCGCGGATTGTAAATACGTTTACCGTGCTCGCGGCACTTCTGGCTTTTATGATCATTAGTACCATAATTACTACACTATTCTATAGCACAGGTGACCGGACAGACATCTACCGTGATGTTGTCTCCTCCGCCATAGCCGTCTCCCGGCCCAATACGATAGTAAATCTGAGTGCAAACGTTAAGAACCTTTTTAGAATGGAGTTATCTGGAAGGCTGCAGAAGCAAATCGGCGGGGAGCAGGTGGATGCCGGGGAATATACGCAGAATTATCTTTTCGGGTTGTCCGGTCCAGGTATGATGAATTGGACGGATATGAGGAACGCCGGGAATTATTATTTCTATTACCCGGATAAGGCAGCGGGCTCCGGCGGGGGAGTGGATGACCGTGCAGAGTGGCTAAAGCTGCAAAAGCTTCCCGAAGGCACAGTGGCCGAAGCCTACTTGTCTTTCGATCAATTGTTCACTACAGATACGCTGCTGAAAAAGCTTGAACCGCTGAATCTGCTGCCTGTGTGGTTTGCTGCCGATATCGGCCCGATGTCCGGAAGCGTGGTTGCCACTGCTCCACTCGGGTTCCCTTACATGCCCATGTGGCATGAGTCTGATGCGAAGGTTCTGCAGGAATCCAAGGAAAAGACAGGCTGGTTCAGCAGCGTGAGCTCCAGAAGTATAGCGTATCCGTCCGTTGAATCCTACGGGGATGGCAAACTGCGGGACGAAAACTTCATCAAGACGCTGCAGCTTCTGCAGCAGCATAAAACACTAGCCCGTAATGCTGCCCCATTCCTCCAATTGGACGGAGCGCTCAACTATCTGCAGAAGCACGGAGTTCAGCTCTATGGAGCTGTTGTCACCGGACCGGTAAAGGAATTGTTAAAGCTAAAAGAGGAACCCTGGGTCAGCCATATCCGTATTGGGGAAGTGCGTCTATGGAACTGGCGGGACCGGGGGAAATGAACAGTTGATATAAGCCGTTTCTGCACTTTATGAAATCCTCACTGTAACTGCTGTACTTGCTTCTCGATCCTACAGATCGTACAATTATCTGAAAATTAGGTTTCGCAGATTAGGAGCTGAAGCAGATGAAGGTAGGAGTGGTATCGGATACGCATCTCTCAAGCAGAGCCAAGGGGCTGCCATCCGTACTTATGGAGGAATTCAGCAAGGTGGATATCATTCTCCATCTGGGCGATTGGGTGTCGCTGGAGATTTATGATCTTCTGGCAGAGCTGGCCCCGGTGGAGGGGATCGCCGGCAATAACGACGGAGGAGAGATAATCAAGCGGTTCGGGGAGCGCAAGGTCGTTACGCTCGAAGGCAAGCGGATCGGAATGATTCATGGACATGCCCCCTATTCGCGCAAGGGAACCGACGGCAATGCGCTGCTTGCTTTTGAAGGAGAGCAGGTAGACTGCATTCTCTTCGGCCATTCGCACCAGCCGCTGCTGCGGCAGGAGGGTGAGATACTGCTGTTCAATCCCGGATCACCTACAGACAAGCGGCGGGAGAAACAATACTCTTTCGGCCTCCTCGATATTGAAGAAGGCAAAATCAGCGCACGCCATATTTTCTACGATTCTAAGGAATAATTACATTTGTGAAAAGAAAGTTAGGAGCGTTAACGTGGATAACAGCAATGGGAAGCTAGCCATATTTTTTGATCTGGATGATACACTGTACGACCATCTGGTTCCTTTCCGGGAGGCGGTGCGCGAGGTACTGCAGCCGGACGAGACCTATTTGATCTATGCGGATCTCTTCTACAAGGTAAGACATCATAGTGATTTGCTCTGGCCGAAGTATCTGCGGGGCGAGCTTGCGTTAGAAGAAACGCGGGTGCGGCGGCTGGAGCTGGCTTTTGCGGAATATGGCATAGAACTGGAACGCGAACAGGCGGTGAAGATACAGGCAGCCTATATCGGCCGACAGTACAGTATTAAGATGATTGAGGGCGCGGCTGAGCAGCTTCAGCGGTTCATCTCCCTCGGCCACAACGTAGGCATCATTACGAACGGCCCGCAGGACCATCAGATGAGCAAGCTGCGCGGACTCGGCGTAGACAAGCTGATCCCTGAGAATATGATCTTTATCTCGGATGCGGTTGGACTGGCTAAGCCAGACCCGGCAATTTTTGCCCATGTGAATAAGGTAACAGGGACAACGGCCGAGCATTCACTCTACGTAGGAGATACGTGGGATAATGATGTGGTTGGTGCGCTTGCGGCAGGCTGGAAGGTGTGCTGGTATAATCCCCGCGGCCGTCAGCCGGGAACGGAGCATAAGCCAAGCCATATTTTCACCAGTTACCGGGAATTCAGCGAGCTTCCATTGATTTGAATCCCCATCCTTATACTATACGCAGCAAAAAGAAAGCGGCGGAGCCCAGGCTCTGCCGCTTTTGCTGTTATCTGCTGATTCTACTAACAGGTGATATTTAATTGGCAAAAGTGTACGTAGGATCAGTCAGCTGCAATCGATCCCGCAGTCCCGAGGTCGCGTAAATCTTGTTGTCGTCCGTGATGAAGAAGGCATCGATTTTTTCCGGCAGCGACTCAAGATATTTCATGCCGTCCTTCAGACCCATGAGAAACACCCCGGTGGACAGGGCATCCGCATCCGTTGCATTGGGGCTCATAATCGTAATGCTTTTCAGCCCGTTCTGGGATGGGAAGCCAGTACGCGGATCAAGAATGTGATGATAACGCACACCATCCTGTATGAAGAAACGTTCGTATACACCAGAAGCGTCGATGACTTCGTCAGAAATCTTAATGGTTCCCAGCTGCGTACCCCGGCTCTGGTCAGGGTCCTGCAGACCAATGTTCCATGGAGTGCCGTTAGGCTTGTTGCCCAGGGCAATAATGCTGCTGCCCCCAAGGTTGATCATCGCGCTGTCCAGACCCTGCTTTTTCAAATAATCTGCAATCCGGTCGGCTGCATACCCTTTGCCGATCCCGCCCATATCCAGCACCATGCCTTCTTTGGCCAGCTTAACCGTCTTCGCGGCATCGTCCACAATTACATCTTTAAAGTTGGTCAAGGCTTTGGCTTTGTCGATATCCGCCTGAGGTGGAACCGATTCTCCGCCGCTGCCGATATTCCAGAGATCTACAAGCGGACCGATGGTCGGATCGAACAGCCCGTTCATTTTTTCGGCATATTTCAGCGACTGCTTGACAATATCCAGCGTTTCATCGGAGACAACAACGGCTTCTTTACCAGCAGCTTTATTCACGGCATATAGTTCTCCACCTTCTTTAGTCCGGCTGAACTCTTTATCCATGCGCTCCAGCATTTGCTGAATGTCATCCATATTTTTCTGTTCTGCCTTGTCGCCGAACACCTTGATATTCACGACAGTATCATAAATATAAAACGTCTGCTCCAGGGATTTCGTTCCCCCATCCGTAGCAACCTTTGCACCGCCGGAGGTTTCCTTGGGACTGCTGTTCTTGTCCTTATTATTGCTGCAGGCTGAGACAGCAAGAGCCATGACAATGACGAGAGCGAGCAGGACAAGTGCCGATTTTTTGTTCTTAAACATATTCCACCATCCATAAAGTTAGTTTCTTGATCACATCTTTTTTATCATGATGTGAAAAGGTGCGATATCCCTTGATGTATAAGGGGTTTTCTGAGTGTTCAACATACTGGGGTAACATTTAGGTAACATTTTGCTGTTTTAGAGGCTTCTCATCATCTCCGAAAACCGGCGAGGAGCTTCTTTTTTACGGGCCTTAGTGACGTGTAAATATACCTGTTTGGTCACGCCATCATTTTGATGTCCAAGTCGTTCCATAATCTCTTCAAGGCTTATATCAAGTTCAGCAAGCAGCGACACATGTGTATGCCTAAATTTATGTGGTGTGATACTTGGATTGAGATTAGCAAGTTTAAGTATCCTTGCCGTTCGGTGTTGGATGAAGTTTAAATTTTCAGGCGCTCCATGATTTGAAATCATCTTAGCTATGACAAAATCATTATCTTTGTATACGTTTCTGTATTTCATTTTAATTTCATTCTGCAATGATCGATGTTCTTCCAACACTTTTATTAAGTCATCATCTATTTCAATGATGCGATTTGAGCTTGACGTTTTTGGTGTTAGTAACTCATATCTGACCACATTGTTACTCGGATTATAGAGCGTCTTTGTAATGCTGATACGTTTATCAGTGAAATTAATGTCCTTCCACTTCAGCGCACACAGTTCACCTACACGCATGCCGGTATAGGCCAGCATCATGAATATTACATAATCACGTTCTAATCCCTTCGTCCTGGCTGTTTCCAAAAATAGTGACAGCTCTTCTTTTTCTAGGTAATTGAATACTTCCTCCTTTTTTTCTAATTCCTCAACAGTCTGTTTTTTACGCGGGACATGAGCATATTCAGTGGGATCTTCTTTAATGATTTTTTTCTCTACAGCCCATGCGAAAATCATATTGGCTGCAACATGTATGCCATCAATTGTATTTTGTCCCAAGCCACTGTATATTATCTCGTTACCTTTTTTCGTAGATTTCCCTCGTATAAAAAGGTCGTTGAGCGCGTCTTGGTACATTGTACCTGTAATAGATTTCATTTTGCAATGTGCGAAGTACTTATTAAGTTTTTTGATCTCATAATTGCGATTCCTTAAGGTAGGCGGCTTTATCTTCTTGACGATCTTATAATGTTCTAGCCACTTTTCAGTAAAGTCTTTAAATAGAATATTCGACTCTTGGACAAATGTCCCTTGAGCGAATTCGGAAAGTATTATTGCTGCTGCTGCTTCGGCATCATCCTTAGTATCAAACCCACCTTTTTTCTTCTGATTCCGCGATCCATCCGGTTTCTTCCCCAGGTCTAGCATATACGACCACTTAGCTCCACACTTGCACTTCTTACTCTGTTTACCTGGACACTTACAATGAGGCTTATAAAAATGACCTTTCACCTGGATCACTCCTTAACTCTCTCTATGTCTGTATTGTAGGGTAGGGGTAACAAAAAAACCATACTAAAGGAGGGTCAAATTTAACCCCCCTTTATTTTCGGACCTCTTGAATCAGAAGGTCCGAATTTTCTAGAATATGCTTTCCCCAGCTGGTGGGGAAAAAACCATACCCAGATTGAGTATGGCCTATGATTTAATCTTTAAGTACATACAACTGATTATTTAACTCATAACCGCTTAAAGATTTTTCAACTGATTCTAGTAATAATTCTAACTCAGCGTGCAATTCCGTTGAAGAATAGGATCCTATTGCTTTTAAAATACTCATGTATGTTAGTAGTGAATAATACAGTTCTAATGGATTAATCAAAGGTTCTTCTTCTTGCTCAAACATTCCATTATCTTGTAATTTCCATTTTTTTTCGTAAATGCCGTCTTCGTGTATGACGAATTTTTTTATTGAATTTTTTATTTTATTGTTTACGTGTTCATTAATGGAATAAACGTCACTCATATTTGTGCGACCATTAAATGAAATAAATTCTGCTATAACTCTTATAAATGTATATGCTATAAAAACTCCAAAAACAAATACTGCCTTTTCACCATAATCGAAACTCGTTTTATTATAAGAATCGTATACCCATAAAAATAGATAGAGAAGTAAAGACATTTTTATTGGTATATAAG
>NZ_LVWH01000039.1:0-7889 GCF_001909045.1 Paenibacillus sp. P3E
ATTATTATTCATGTAATAATGGAGGAATTGTTTTGGATCAATTATTTCCACTGGAAGTATCCGTTCTATCTTCCGATGCTCTTGGCGATTATATTTCACGCGAATATTTTTCTCGAACTCTGTTCAGATGCCGATTGTTCTATAGAGGTTTGCATGACATTTATAAGGTTATTGTAGGCGATCAATCGTATTTCTTCAAAGTATATCGCCAAGGTATTAGAAGTACGGCAGAAATTCAATCCGAGCTTGATTTGCTCCTTCACCTGAAGGCATCCGATATTGTTGTTACTTTACCTGTAATTAAACCTGATGGAACATACATTTCAGAATTTTTGACTGCGAACGGAGCAAGATATGGCGTGTTATATACGTCAGTCGGGGTGTGTGAGTTCAGCCATATAGAAGAGACTATTGAATCAAATGAGAAATTGGGAAAGTATATAGCATCTATTCACGCAGCCTGGGATAGATGTGATTTTGCAATCGACCGATGGAATTTGGATGCAAGCTCCTTCATTGATCGTTCTATGGATGCCGTACGACATTTTTCCGAGATTCATGATTTTGACATAGACTTTTTAGAAGTAGTCGCAAAACATGTAAAGAAGAAGTTATTATATCTTTCTATTGAAACACCGCAAACTGGTGTCTGCCATGGTGACTTTTATAGTGGAAATGTTCGGGTTGACGCTAATAACAATCCAATCTTAATTGATTTTGACTTTTGCGGCAATGGGTGGCGAGCCTATGATATATCCATGTACGCCTATCCTTTTGGCATGGGATGCGATGCAGCTAAATTCCAGCAAAGAGAGCATCGTAAAGACCAGTTCCTAAATGGTTATAACAAGGTGAGAGCCATGAGTGAAAATGAGGTCAACTCCATTGCTCTCTTTATTCCGTTCAGAAGGATTTTCAATATTGGTACATTATACATCTCTTATCTGCCCAATACATGGGGAGATACTGCTGTCATTAGAAATGTCGATGGCGATATTGAGATGCTTAAACAGTGGATCGATTTAAACCCTATATTTTAGTGGGAATGAACAAATGATTGGTAACTGTTCCTTTATCTAGGATGCTGATTTGCTAGTGAAAATGACCAAGAAGCTTATTAGCTTGCTCGGTCATTTTCACTGGAATTATTGCAGAAGAGATTCTAAATATTGAAATACAACGACTGTCAAAGGGATTATGCGGAGAAAATTAAAGCTGAACGTTATGGCTGTTTATCCGAGGCTTTGGAATGGAGATTAACGAATAGCAAACTATAAGATCAACTCCGCAAGACAATGAATCCCCTTCTCAATTGATGCTTCATCTACTTGTGCAAACCCCAACACCCATCCCCTTCGTTTGCTCTCCAAACAATAGGGTCCAAGCGGGTATATACGTATCCCCTGTTGAAGGGCTAACATTGTGACGGTTTCTTCGTCGTATGACTCTTCAGCTTCTAGTAACATATGCAATCCTGTTTCTACTCCACTTAGAGTGAAACGCTCTCCTAAACCACTAGCCATAATAACCTTTGTCATCGCTTCGTGTCTTCGCCTATACACATTTCGGACTCTTCTCATATGGCGCATAAAATGCCCATTCTTGATGAAGTGGGTTAGCGTTAGCTGATCCATAATCGGCAGATGACGATAAGTCAGCCCCTGTACCTTAGCTAGCTGGGAAATTGCCTTGACAGATCCAACAATAGCCGAAATACGAATGCCTGGAGCAATCATTTTAGAAAAGCTCATCAGGTACAAGGTATTCTGAGATGCTTGGCTAAACAGTGTTGGAAGCGGCTCTCCACGATATCGAAATTCACTATCATAATCGTCTTCAATGATCCACAATTGATCTTTAGTGGCCTTTTGTAGCAATTGTTGCCTGCGTGACTCCGACATAACGACCCCGACGGCGCATTGGTGTGAAGGTGTCACAAAGATTAGTTTGGATTGTGGATGAATACGCTCCACCACAAGACCATATTCATCGACGGGTACAGGGACTACATTCATACGCCGATATTTCATCGCCATCCAGGCAGCTGGAAAACCAGGATCTTCTACTGAGACAGTATCCCCGTCGGCTAAAAGCGATTGTGCGATTAAGTCAATGCTATGCTGAGCTCCAGAGGTTAACAGAATCTGATTGGTTTGGATATGAATGCCTCGTTCAAGTGATAAATACCGCTGGATTTGCTCACGTAATGGTGTGAAACCATAGGGATCACCGTAAGCCCAGTTTGATAAATCCATTTCAGCGGATGCATGAATGAGTGATTGTCGCCAATTTTTTTGAAATTTCCCATCCAAATAGGGTTCGTGTGGACTAAAGTCAATATCCACTTTCAACTGTTCTTTGCCTCTGAACCAGCCATGTAGCTGATCAACCGCTGTGTTCAACAAGGGAAGCGAGGGGGGAATGGGGCCATCTGTTATTATTTCCTTCCTTGACTCGGTGAAAAGATTCCATTTACTAACTCGCGTTCCTCCTCTGCGAGATGTAACCGTATAGCCTCGACTTAGCAACTCTTCATAGACGATCTGTATCGTTGAGCGAGAGACACCTATCATGTGAGCGAGTTCGCGGGAGGGAATTAGCAATTCTCCCGGGGCCCAGATTCCGTTTGTGATATTATGAATAGCTTGATCAAGCAATTGTTGCCAAATGGGTCTTTTATCATTACGTATTACTTTCATCATCGAACATCCCCCCAAAAAAAAGAAGATTCTCTCCTAAAACATTAATTATGGATTGTGTATAACCGTAAAGTTTGGATGTTTTAAAGCAATCCATTCATTGATATACTACCGTAATAACACAGGTATTTACAATTTGGTCGTTGCGCACTCTTTAAGAATGGAAGGGAGAATTATAAAAATGGATATGGTTCGTTACAAAATCAGAGAATGTGTGGATCAAGAGAAAATTGACAGTTTCCTACAGCAAGCGAAAACGGGGTATCTGGGATTGGTTGATGGGAGCCTTCCCTATGTCGTACCGCTAAATTATGTATGGACGAAGGGGAATCTCTATTTTCATGGGGCCGGGGATGGAAGACGCAATCAGGTCATGAAGGAAAATCCAGAGGTTTGTTTTACCGTATGTGAGTCATACGGAACCATCACGGATCCGGTACCTGCCAAAACAGATACGGCTTATATGAGTGTAATGATCTTTGGACAAGCAGAACCGATTACGGATTTGGACGAAGCCACTCATGTGCTTCAGGAAATGATAAATAAATATGTGCCCGGCTATTATAACCGCCCGTTGCCCAAGCAGCATGTGGATAAATATAGGTCGGCTGTATTCGGCGGACCGGTTCAAGTTTGCAGGGTAATTCCACACCATGTAACAGCAAAAGAAAGTCCCATAGAAGCAGAAAAAATGTATAGAACAGACATGAAGGCAGGACGGGGGGATAAATAATATATGGGTGCTTGTGGTCAGACATGGTAAAAGGCTAGTCAAGTGATTCTAATGGAGTATGATTATGGTTGGATCAAGATAGATAACGTCATAAATGTGATTACATAAACATTACCTCGCTGGAACTATTCTGGCGGGGTTTATTCGTCTTGTATCTACTTATTGAGATACTGCTTTTCTGCGTTTTCAACTGCAATAAATTAGAAATGTTATGATAATTGTACTTAACTCTGATACAAAATCGTTTTGGCGTTCGTCTTACTTATAGCTGCAGCTGATAAGGAGGATTTACACAATGGAATTTCCGGAAACTGAAATGTTTCGAACTATATTTTATGAACACTATCCGGTAGTGCGGCGGAAGTTGGCGGCGCTTGTACGGGATGAGTCGGCAGCAGACGATTTAGCCCAGGATGTGTTTCTCAGACTATACCGCAACCCGCCGGATGATCCGAATGCGCTGGGTGCTTGGCTCCATAGAGTGCTCACCCGGATCGGATATGACTATTTGAACAAAAAGGCCAGGGATCGTCGGCTCCAGGATAAGCATGAGCTGTTGTTCAGCGCCGAGGCAGCTCCGCCTTCCGGTGAAGAGGCTGTACTCAGCAAGCTGGACCAGGAGGATGTCCGGACTTGGCTGGATGGTCTACCCGAGAGAGACAGACAGGCGCTGCTATTGCGCTACTCGGGCTACAGCTATTCGGAGATTGCCGGTCAGCTTGGCGTTAATCCTCCAGTTGTCGGAACACTGCTTAACCGGGCAACCCATAAGCTGAAACAGCAGGCGGTTAATTCATACCCTCAGACCGATTGATTCGTGCACGAAGCGAATCCAGGCAGTTAATGAACATCAAACTTTTAGGAGGAACCATCCAATGACCAAACCTTTGAAATATGATTCCGATAAACAACTTACGAATGAAGCCTGGGCGAAGCTGCAAAATAAGCTTGTTGCTGAGCCGGTGAATCCGGTATGGGCATCATGGGGGCAGGATGTCAAAAAGATTGGCATAGAAGAAGACCATGCGGCATCCATAGCGGAATCAAGTGATAGGAAGAATGAGGTGCAGCCTTTAATGAGTCCAGCGGACACCGCCGGAGCACAGGCGAAAACCAATAGCCGGAAGCCACGGCGGTTTGCCATGAACCGCCGCCGGAAATGGGCAACTGCTGCAGCGGGCGTAGCCATATTTGCAGCCGTACTTGCCACACCTGTAGGCAATACGGCCATGGCCGCCATATTGGGTCAATTCAGAATGCAGGAAGTAACGGCTGTCAATGAAGCTGATCTGCGGAATTTGTTCTATCAAGTCAGCGGGGAAGACAATATTAATGAAGCTGTTAACAAATTTGGCTCATTCAGCTATTCATCCGGTACGTTAAGCGGACTGGTGCCAGTGAATGCATTGCAGGATAAATTGGGCTACCCTGCGCTGACCGGTGGAGCTTTTGATAAGGTTAAAAGCGTATATATAAACTCCTCACAGCAAATTACACTGACTCTCAAGGTGGATGAGGTAAATAAGGCGCTGACACGTCTGGGGGCGAAAGAGCTGTTGCCAGAATCCATTGACGGCAAGCCGCTCACGCTATCGGTTCCAGAATCCGTAAGCTATGATTTTTCTATGGATGATCACTGGGCGAATCTGATGCAGATGAATACGCCTGTGGTGAATGTAGATCCTTCAATTAACGTGGAAGAGGCTGTGCGGGCTGTCATTGATTTCCCGCTTCTCCCGGATGAACTGAAGTCCAGTCTGCAGCAGAGCAGTATTCTGGCCGGAGACCTGCCTATGCCTGTGATCAAAGGGAATCATACCGAGCAGATTGAAGTGAACGGTATAAAGATTATCATGGAAACTATGGAGTATGGCGATGGGCCTACTTATAGTGCAACATGGGTGAATAATGGGCAGCTGTTCGACTTTTCCGGCGGTTCACTCTATCAAGACAAAGAGAAATTCATGAAGCAGCTCCAGGAGTTGATCACGCAATGAATGTACCCGCAATCCAAGCGCAATTACTGACTAAAGAATACAGTAACGGACGCGGCTGCAGAGATGTAACTATTACTGTTGAGAAAGGGGAAGCCTTCGGCTTCCTCGGTCCCAACGGTGCCGGTAAAAGCACCTTTGTTAAAATGCTGGCAGGCTTAATTCGTCCGACCAGTGGAAGTGCCGCTCTTTTTGGACATCCGATTGGAACTCTTGCAGCCAAGTCGAAGATAGGTTATCTGCCGGAACTTTACCGGTACCAGGAATGGCTGAGTGGAGAGGAGGTAGTTAGACTCCATGCCCGATTATGCAATATCGAGAGGTCTGTAGCAGACCGTAGAATACCAGAGCTGCTGAAAGAGGTAGGATTAGGACTGCGGGGCCGTGACCGTGTGAAGCATTACTCCAAGGGAATGCAACAGAGGTTGGGTCTAGCCTGCGCACTTGTGAATGATCCGGAGCTTGTTTTTTTGGATGAGCCCTCATCGGCACTTGATCCAATCGGCCGTATGGAAGTGAGGACTATACTGGAAAGGCTAAAGCAGCGGGGCATCACCATTTTTCTCAACTCTCACCTGCTTGAGGATGTTGAGGTGCTGTGCGACCGGATGGCGCTGCTGAATAACGGCGAGATCCTGCGGCACGGCAAAGTCTCAGAAATATTAAATAAGCGAACAAGCTGGCATTTTAAAGTGGGCGGCTTTTCGCCTTTTTTGCTGTCTTGGTTGAAGAATCATACGGGATTGCAGATCAGTCAGGCAGCGGTAGACAGGAATCAGGATGAAGAGGACATCCTTGTGTCTTCTGCCATCGAAGGAAGTACGGTGTGGCTGGAGGCGGAAGTCGAGAGTGAAGAACAAGTGGGCTGGTTAAATTCACTGATGATTGAACAGGGTCTGACCTTATATGAGGTTTCGCGTAAAAAAGAACGACTGGAAGAATGGTTCCTGGATGCTGTATCCGGGCTCAGCCATAGGGGGGAGCAGGAATGAGAACCATACTGGGAATGACCTGGAAAGAGCTGCTGCGGAAGAAAGTGATGCTTATGACTCTGGTTATGACTGCTGTCTTTCTGATCGCGTTCTGGTTCGTTGCAGCTATTGTCGGGAGCAGCGAATCTGGAAGGGCAACCAACATTATGAATGGGAGTAACCTGATTGAAAGCTTTACGACAGGCACTTTTATTTTGACCATGGGGTTTTTCTTCGGGGCTTTTGTTATTGCCTTTTTGGCTATTTTTAGTTCTTTCTCCTCCATTGCGGGAGAAGCGGAACAGGGGATCATGCAAGCATTACTGCCTCGCCCATTGCCGCGGTGGAAATGGTATCTGGGGCGCTGGCTTGGGTATGTCACCTTAGGAATTCTCTATGCTTTTCTTTTGTTTGCAGCGATTCTGCTGATAGCAGATGCACATGCTTCTATCCCAAGAGACAGCGCTGCGCTTATAAAAGCTTTTCTGCTCTTTGCTTCTCTAGTTCCGCTGCTTATCAGCTTATCCATGCTTGGGTCGGGTTTATTCTCGGCACTTGGGAACGGGGTTTTCATGACCATGCTCTATGGAGCGGGCTGGCTTGGAGGGATGATCGATAAAATGAGCAGTTCGCTAGGCTTGAAGGAAGAAGCAATCCATACACTGCATAATCTCACGGGGATCATGTCTCTTCTCATGCCGGCAGACGGACTGCAGCAAAAAATGACAGCGGAGCTTTTCAGTCTGAAAGATTTGGGAGGGATGGTTAATATGAGTACAAGCTCCTTTCCACTCTTAGACTTTAATTCCGTTCCTTCGGATTCATTTGTGGTGTATGCCGTTCTGTATACGGTTGTGGTATTTGCGATAGGACTGCTGCGGTTTCAGCGCAAGGATTTGTAACATGTATTTTCACTAATTGATACAACAAATAGCGCCCTGCTGGATTCCGTAGATGGAACCGGCAAGGCGCTATTTTGGATGCAGACCGGACGTCATTTGTTTGCACCGATCTCGATCCAATCGGTGGACCAGTTGCCAATTTCACCAAGGATAGGTGCCAGTGCAATTCCTTTGCTGGTCAGAGAGTATTCAATCCGTACAGGCATTTCAGGATATACTGTGCGCTGGATGATCCCCTCGTTCTCCATTTCCTTTAAACGGTCGGATAATACCTTGCCGCTAAGATTGGACAGACAGCTCTCAATTTCACCAAAACGGCGGGGACCTTTCATAAGTACGAATACTATAAGCGCAACCCAGCGTTTGCTAAGCATATCTACCGCTTTTTCAAAGCGCGGACACATTTCGAAATCGTTCATATCGATCACCTCCGCATTCATTATATCATAAACTTACAATAAGTAATCATTAAGATTTATATATATATTATAACGTGAAGAAGTTATATTGCAATGATAAAATAACATACAAATAGGAACTCGACTTAAATAGTGGGAATAAAGTTGGAATATTAAAATTCACACTATATG
>NZ_LVWH01000040.1:0-7512 GCF_001909045.1 Paenibacillus sp. P3E
CTGGGAGACCCCGCACTACCGCCTGACGTTCAATGAACGGGGCGAAATCACCAGCCTGTTCGACAAAGCGGCCGGCCGGGAAGTGGTGCAGCAGGGCGGACGGGCCAACCAATTCCACTTCTTCCATGACCGTCCGACACTCTGGGATGCCTGGGATATCGACAGCCGCTATGAAGCCCAGCCCGCTGGCGAGGCCGAGCTGGTGGAGAAATACGTGCTTCACTCCGGCCAAGTCCGGGATGTGCTGAGATTCCGCTGGACGCTGGGCCAGTCGCTGATCACCCAGGATCTGATCCTGTATGCCCATGACCGCAGAATCGATTTCAAGACCCATGTGGACTGGAAGGAAGCCCATAAGCTGCTGAAGGTCGGCTTCCCGGTCGATGTGGTCGCAGACAAAGCGACCTATGAGATTCCTTTTGGTGCGCTGGAGCGTCCCACGCACCGCAATACCAGCTGGGAACAGGCGCAGTACGAGGTCTGCGGACACCGTTTTGTGGATGTATCCGAACATGGATACGGCGTCAGCCTGCTGAATGACTGCAAATACGGCTACGACATTCAAGGCAGCACGATCCGCCTGTCCCTGCTGCGTGCGCCGCAATGGCCGGACGCCACTGCGGACCTCGGCGTTCATGACTTCACCTATTCGCTCTATCCCCACCCGGGCGATTGGCGGAGTGCCCATACGCTGCGCAAGGCCGCGGAGCTGAATCATGAGGTGCAGGTCACCGCAGCCGAAGGGGACCAGGGTTCTATACCGTCCACAGGTTCTTTCATCCGCTTCAATGGGCAGCATGTCGTGCTCGACACCGTGAAGCCATCCGAGGACGGTCAGGGCTGCGTGCTGCGGTTCTATGAATCCGCGGGCGGACGGGAAACCGTGACGCTGGGCTGGAATCAGCCGTTCAGCGAAGTGTACCGGTCCAATGCGCTGGAGGAGAAGCTGGAGCCTGTCGCCCATCACCCAGGTGAATTCGAGCTGCACTTTGCTCCTTTTGAGATCCAGACGATTTACGTGAAATAAACGACTATTCGAATAGAAGGAGTGTCCCTTCCTTGGAACAATTCAGATTACCGAAAATCCCGATGCCGAAGCTCGAACTGCCGCAAGCCGTACAAGAGGTGCTGGCCGAGGCAGAAGAGAAGCTGGCCCACCGGCCCAAACTGCTGCAGCTGTTCAAAAACTGTTTTCCGAACACCCTGGAGACCACGACGAAGCGGATGGAGGATGGCACCACCTTTGTCATTACCGGAGATATCCCGGCCTCCTGGCTGCGCGATTCGGTGGAACAGGTCATCCATTATGTGCCGCTGGCCAAAAACGACCCGGATCTGCAGCGCATCATCGGCGGCTTGATCAAACGTCATATCCAGTACATCCACATCGATCCGTACGCCAATGCGTTTAATGAATATGCCAATGACTGGCACTGGAACACCACGGACGTGACCGAGATGTCCCCGTGGGTCTGGGAGCGCAAATTCGAGATTGATTCCCTGTGTTTCGTGGTGCGGCTCGCGTATACCTACTGGCAGGAAACCGGGATTACCGACTTCTTCGATGCAGAGTTCAAGTCTGCCCTGCGTACGATCCTCGAGGTGTTCAAAAAAGAGCAGCACCACTTCGAGCAGTCGCCGTACCGCTTCACCCGCAACAACGGCATTCCGGAAGACTCGTTGCGAAATAACGGACTTGGCATGCCGGTGAACTATACCGGGATGATCTGGTCCGGGTTCCGTTCCAGTGACGATGCCTGTGATTTCCACTACAACATCCCCGGCAATATGTTTGCCGTTGTCGCCCTGCGGCAGATGCAGGAATTCGCCGAGTGGGTCTTCCGGGACATGGATTTGTTGGCCGAGCTGAAGGCGCTGGAGTTCGAGGTGGATCACGGCATCAAGCTGTACGGGATTTACCGCCATCCCGAATTCGGGCCGATCTATGCGTACGAGACCGACGGCTTCGGCAATTACTGCCTGATGGATGATGCCGGCACCCCGGGGCTGATCTCCATTCCGTACCTGGGCTATTTGAAGAACGATGATCCGGTGTATCAGAACACCAGACGGTTTGCGCTCAGTACAGAAAATCCGTTCTATTATGAAGGAACCGCAGCCAAAGGCATCGGCAGTCCGCATACACCGAAGAACTATATCTGGCATATGGCCTTGTCGATGCAAGGGATCACGGCAGACACGAAGGAAGAGAAGTTGGCGGTGATTAGCATGCTGGAGGCAACGGACGCCGATACCGGCTTTATGCACGAAGGTTTCCATGCGGACGACCCCTCCGTGTTCACCCGCAGCTGGTTCGCCTGGTCGAACAGCCTGTTCTCCCAACTGATCTGGCGGGCGATGCAGGAAGGAATTCTCTAAGTGATTTCAGGTACGGATGACAAGATGGAGTACATTACTTTTTTAGACGATAAGGAGACATGAACATGAGTACGATTATTGGAGAAAATCTGTCAAATATCCCTTGGGAGGAGAAGCCGGCAGCCACTAGCGCACCTGTATGGAGATATTCGGCCAATCCGATCATTCACCGGGATGCCATCCCGAACTCCAACAGTGTGTTTAATTCGGCGGTCGTCCCCTTTGGGGAGGGTTTCGCCGGTGTCTTCCGCTGCGATTCCAAATCGGTCAGCATGGATATCTTTGCAGGCTTCAGCGAGGACGGCGTGAACTGGACCATCCAGCATGAACCGATTGTTTTTCAAGGGGACGAAGAGGTCATTAAACGGGAATACCGCTATGATCCCCGGGTCTGCAAGATCGATGACCGTTACTATATTTCCTGGTGCAACGGCTATCACGGGCCGACCATCGGACTCGCGTACACCACCGATTTTCAAACCTTCCATCAACTGGAGAACGCCTTTCTGCCGTATAACCGCAATGGCGTGCTGTTCCCGCGGAAGATCAACGGGCATTATGCCATGCTAAGCCGTCCAAGCGATACCGGGCATACTCCGTTTGGAGATATTTTCTACAGCGAAAGTCCGGACCTTACCTTCTGGGGCAAGCACCGCTATGTGATGGGCACGGTGAATGGAGATGCCTCCGCCTGGCAGTCCAAGAAGATTGGCCCCGGTCCGATTCCGATCGAAACCAGCGAGGGCTGGCTGCTCATCTATCACGGCGTAATCAACACATGTAATGGATTTGTCTACCGCATGGGCTGTGCGCTTCTGGATCTGGATCAGCCGTGGAAAGTAAAAGCCCGTTCGCGCAATTATATTCTGGGGCCGGAAATGGTGTACGAATGTATGGGAGATGTGCCTAATGTGACCTTCCCTTGCGCGGCTTTGACCGATTCCGCGACAGGACGGATTGCGATCTACTACGGGTGTGCGGATACGGTTACGGGCCTTGCTTTTACCACCGTGGATGAATTGCTTAAATATATGAGGGAGTTCCCTTTGGAGATTGAGGAATAGTATCCGTGAACAGTAACAGGGCGGTAACATTAAGGCATAATCATGGCGACAGGATTTGAACCTGCGGCTCCTTGCTCCCGAAGTAATGGGGCGCATGCCATTCCGGGTGGTTCCAGAATATGGCCTGGAAGTGCTGGAGGCCCAGCCCCGAAGCGATTCTGCAAGGAACAGCTTCCGGCTGGAGAAAGAACGCTCCATACTGTTTGCCGCAGACAAGCAGGGGCAACGGACATCCGTGTACAGAGCGGGAGAAACTGCAGTCACAATACATTGAGCAAGATTTAAGGGAGAGATGGGAGTCATGACGAAGAAAAAAACCGCGCATATCGTTTCCCATACCCACTGGGACCGGGAATGGTATTTGCCCTACGAGAAGCATCATGTCCGTCTGGTACAGCTGGTGGATGCGCTGCTAGATAAATTGGATAACAGTACGGCCTTCCGCAGCTTTTATCTGGATGGCCAGACGATTATTCTGGAGGATTATCTGCAGGTCCGCCCCGAGAACAAAACAAGGCTGGAGCAACATATTCGTGATGGTCGGATTCTGATTGGCCCGTGGTATATTTTGCAGGATGCTTTCCTTACGAGCGGTGAGGCGAACGTGCGCAATATGCAGATCGGCCATCAGGATGCATTGAAATACGGAGACCCGTCCAAAATCGGCTATTTCCCTGATACCTTCGGTCTCGTCGGCCAGACGCCCCAGCTCATGCTCCAGTCCGGCATTAAGAATGCCTTCTTCGGCAGAGGAGTGAAGCCTACCGGCTTCAATAATACCGTATCCGACGGCGGCTATGAGTCTTCGTTCTCCGAGCTGATCTGGGAAGGGCCGGACGGGTCACGCATTCTCGGCATCCTCTTCGCTAACTGGTATTCCAACGGGAATGAAGTTCCGGCGGACGAGGTTGCTGCGCGTGAATTCTGGGACCGTAAGCTGGCCGATGCCGAAAAATATGCCTCCACTGGTGAGCTCCTGTTCATGAATGGCTGCGACCATCAGCCGCTTCAGCTGGATTTGCCGGAGGCGATTGCCACCGCGCAGACGCTCTATCCCGAGGTGGAGTTCGTTCATTCCAACTTCCCGGATTACCTGGATGCGCTGAATGCCGATCTGGAGCAGGGTGGACGTGAACTTTCAGCGGTTACAGGCGAGCTGCGCAGCCAGCGGACCGACGGTTGGGGCACACTGGTAAATACTGCTTCGGCACGTGTGTATTTGAAGCAGATGAATCAGAAGGGCCAGACTATTCTTGAAAAAGTAGCCGAGCCGCTAGCTTCCATTGCAAGGCTTGCCGGCAAAGACTATCCGCATCATCTGTTCACCTACGCCTGGAAGACGCTGATGCAGAACCATCCGCACGACAGCATCTGCGGCTGCAGCGTGGACGAGGTGCACCGCGAGATGGTGACCCGTTTTGATAAAAGCCGTCACGTAGCAGAAAGTATCATAGAAGACAGCGCCAGATTTATCGCAGAGGCTGTAGATACCTCTGTTTTTGAAGGCACCCCGGAAGATATGCAAGCTGTTCCTTTTGTGGTGATGAACACGACAGGCTGGAGCCGCACAGGGACTGTCAGTGTCGAACTGGACGCAGCCCGCTTATACCTTCGCGAAGGCTTCGGCCTGGAGGAGACCTCCCGCAGAATGAAGGAATTCAATCTCTCTGGCCGAGTATTGCTGGATGACAGCGGTAAGGTATTGGCTTGCACCGTGGAGGATCTGGGCCTGGA
This sequence comes from Paenibacillus sp. P3E, assembly GCF_001909045.1. NCBI lineage: Bacteria > Bacillati > Bacillota > Bacilli > Caryophanales > Paenibacillaceae > Paenibacillus > Paenibacillus sp. P3E. The sequence continues at coordinate 5,178 of NZ_LVWH01000040.1, forward strand.
ATTCGGCTACGATCTGCCGGACGACAAGTTCCGCCAGCCGTTCATGTGCCGTAGAGTAAAAATCACCTTCGAAGCGGCGGACGTTCCTGCACTCGGACTACGTGCTTATGCATGGGCAGCACAGCAGGAAGCAGCAGCTCCCAAGAAGGCCTCACTTATTAGCGGTGAGCATGTTCTGGAGAATGAAGCAATCCGTGTCGAAGTTGCCGGAGATGGCTCTTTCAGCCTGCATCACAAGCTGAGCGGTGTGCTTTACCGTGATCTGGGCATCTATGAGAATACCGGAGACATAGGGAACGAGTATATGTACAGACAGCCGGATGGCGAGATTCCTTTGACTACCAAAGGGCTGAATGCTGTCCTTACTGTGTTTGAAGATACTCCTTACCGGGCTTCTGTTGAGATTAAGCATGCTTGGGAGGTTCCAGCTTCGGCAGACGCCACTTTGAAAGAGGAGCAGCTCGCACTGGTATATTATCCGGAGCGTAAAGCTCAGCGTAGCAGTGACACCGTGATTCTGGAACTGCGTACTGTCATCTCGCTGGAACGTACAGGTAAGGGAGTACACATTGAATCCACGATCAACAATGTCGCCAAAGATCACCGTGTCCGGATGCTATTCCCTACAGATCTGCAGACCACGGTGCATCATGCTGATTCTATGTTCGAAATTGCCAAGCGGGAGAATGAACCAGCAGTAGAGTGGCAAAATCCAAGCAATACCCAGCATCAACAGTCTTTTGTGGATGTGAGCATTGCTGAAGCTGGCATGACTGTAGCTAATCTCGGTTTGAATGAATATGAAGTGCTACGGGACGGACGCAATACGATTGCCGTTACCCTGCTTCGCAGTGTAGGCGAATTAGGCGACTGGGGCTGGTTCCCGACGCCGGAGGCGCAATGCATTGGCGAGCATACCGCCCAGCTAATGCTGATTCCGCATAGTGGAGATGGCATCACTTCAGGCGCGTACGCCGAAGCATACCAATTCCAGGTTCCATGGACCATCTTCCAGACGGGTATCCATACCGGGACAATCGCTTCGGCTTATTCACCTTTGAGCTGGAAAGGCACAGAAGCCGCATTTTCTTCTATGAAAATGAACGAAACTACCGGAGACCTTCTGCTTCGCTGGTACAACATGAGCGGCTCACACGCGCAATTAGATCTACAATTGTCACTTCCTCATGAACATCTGTATCGCACAAGCATATTAGAAGAGAGAACGGCTCCGTTGCCGCTTTCAGGAGATACCCAGCATCAGCTGGAACTCGGACCCTGCGAGATTGCCACATTCGGTATTCATCTAAGAGCTTAACTATAATATGTTAAAAAGATCCCCCGGTGCTTCCCTGCCGGGGGATCTTTAAAAGTTCAGTGTGTAAATCTGATACACGCTCACTTAATATCAAACATTATTACCCTCGACAAGAGAGGGAGTTCTATATCTCTTCCAATTCAGAGGTTTCCATCCCATTCGTGAATCGCCTGCTGCTTGGCTTTGTTGGAGCGGCACTAGTGAGTATTCCAAGGCCAGTAGAGCTTTCTATACCATTTGCCATTGAGACTCCGTATGTATCGCGGCGGATGTAGCGTCTCATTCCAAACAGGAATGATTAAGCGGAAAATGGGCATCATACTGCATGGATGCCGACAATGGAGAAAGGTTGTACAGTGGGATATAATTAGCGATCTACTGGGCTACTAGAGTGAATTATAGAACATTGAAAATAAATGCTTGCAATGAAACTCTGTACATGGTATATTCTTATTCCGGCCATGAAACATCAACGCCGAGCTCGAAAAGAAGTTGAAAAAAAGAGCTTGCATTACTCGGTCGAACGTGATATATTATAAGAGTTGCTGGTGACGAGATAATCGGCGCCGACGACGAGCTTGATCTTTGAAAACTGAACAACGAGTGAGTGGGGTTTCACGCAAGTGAGATCCAAAAATAGAGAATATTTTATTCTCGTCAGATGTTTCAAAATGAGCAATCGCTCTTTCTAAATACCAATTTGGAGAGTTTGATCCTGGCTCAGGACGAACGCTGGCGGCGTGCCTAATACATGCAAGTCGAGCGGAGCTTATCCTTCGGGGTAAGCTTAGCGGCGGACGGGTGAGTAACACGTAGGCAACCTACCCTCTAGACTGGGATAACTACCGGAAACGGTAGCTAATACCGGATAATTCCTTCACCCTCCTGGGCGAGGGATGAAAGGCGGAGCAATCTGCTACTAGAGGATGGGCCTGCGGCGCATTAGCTAGTTGGTGGGGTAACGGCCTACCAAGGCGACGATGCGTAGCCGACCTGAGAGGGTGAACGGCCACACTG
>NZ_LVWH01000041.1:0-7436 GCF_001909045.1 Paenibacillus sp. P3E
GGCGGAGACTGAATCCAGGCACATCTTAAGAACCCGCTGGCGCAGCGATGCAGCCAGCGGGTTCTTTTTACGTCTGGATTTCTGCTATTTGAACATGCCAAAGACCCCGCATCCTCTGAATCATCAGAATATACGGGGCCATTGCTGTGTTCCTTCTATGCGCTAAAATGGAAGCGGCTCAGCAGAACCTCGCCTCTAAAGATCAAATACACATCCGTATTTCCTGCTTCCATAATTACAGGAACGGACAGGCTTTTCCACTCCTGGAGGGTGCCGCCTGCCGGAATTACCAGCGTACCTGCCAATTTCCCCGCCGGGCCTCCGGTTCTGATCTCCACACTGCCGCCCTTGGCGGAGGATACTAGACCCTGGAACTCTCCTGCTCCCTGTGCGAACGCTGCATCCTTGAAGGCAATCCATGCTCCGTCCGCTGTAGGGTGAATGGATGCGCCGCCCGCCTTGCATTCATCCAGAAACACTTTTTCATAGTCATCGTAGTTCTCGGCTTTAACTGTATGATACAGGTCACGCGGTGGAACCGTTTCGCCCTGTACTTGCACGCGTCCGGTCAGCTGAATATCGCCCGAGGAACGGCCAATTAAGATCTCGTACTCGCCGGTTTCCACACAATATTGCTCCCGCGTCACATCCCAGAAAGCCAGCTCCGCCACCGGTAAAGTAAAGGCTACCGTCTGTGTTTGCCCGGCAGCAAGATGAATCTTCTCGAAACCCTTAAGCTGCTTCAGGGGACGCTTCACCCGGGAGGACAAGGCGTGAATATAGAACTGAACTACCTCGTCACTTGCTACGGACCCTGTATTCTCAACGTCTACTGTCAGTTTAATGGTTCCATCCTGCTTCAAAAGCTCCTCCGCCAGCGACAGCTTGCGGTACACCACCTGTGCATAGCTTAAGCCATGACCGAACGGATACAGCGGCTCGCCGTCAAAGTACATGTAGGTTCTTTTGCCTTTGATAATATCGTAATCCATCAGGTCAGGAAGCTGATCCACGGAACGGTACCAGGTCATATTGAGCTTCCCTGAGGGGCTATAGTCGCCGAACAAGACATCTGCCACCGCATTGCCGAGCTCCTGCCCGCTGTGAGAGGTGTACAGGACGGACGGAATATTCTCATCTATCCATGTCGAAGAGATCGGGTAGCTTCCCACAATTACTACTACAGTATTGGGATTTGCCTCGTATACTGCCTTGACTAGACGTTCCTGCTCTTCAGGCAACAAAATATCCGGTCTATCGATTTCTTCTTTACCGTTCAAAAGCGGATGGTTTCCGACGAACACGACGGCGACCTCTGCGGCCTTGGCAGCTTGGACTGCCGCTTCCACCCCATTTACAATGACGGTCTTGTTAAATTCACGTGCCTGGGCAACGGCATCCTGATCACCAACCTGGAGTGTGCCATCCTCTGCATTGATAGAGATCAGCTTGTCATTCCACGTGCGCAGGCTCACGGCTCCCCCGTCTTCCGGCACCAGATTCAGCGATTCCTTCACGTACCAGCCATAGATTTCATCAGCAGAAGCCGTCAAGGTCTCCGAGTCGTTCAGTGTAACATACTGTCCCCGGCTTGTTGCTTCCAATGTATTGGCGGTCCAGCCCCAGGCTGTATGACGGAACAATTCCCCACGCTCCGGTACATCATGCAAGACAGCCAATCTTCCGTCTTCGCCGGTCATTCCTACTGCCTTGCCGCTAGCTGCCGAGGTCAGAATAATGCGGTCATCCCCGCTCTCAAAAGCAACCTGCTTCCCGGCCAGCTTCTTCGTCACACCCTGCAGAGGAGTCACACCGTAAGCTAATGTACCGGAGTACCAGTCTCTGAAAGCTTCATCCGCCAGCGGTCCGATAAGTGCGACCTTGGATAGCTCAGTCTTGCTGAGCGGAAGGGTGTTATTGTCATTTTTCAGCAATACGATGGATTGCTTCGCAGCTTCCAGGGACAGTTCACTGTGTTTCTTGCTGAGAATCACGGAATCATCGATGGCCGCATACGGATTGCCTTCCTCGGGATCGAATTCGCCTAGACGGAAACGGACGCGGAATGTATTGAAAAGCGCACGATCCAGATCCGCCTCGGTCAGCAGCCCTTCATTCAACGCCTGGTGAATGACCTTAATCGTCTCTTCCGTTTCTTCGGTCACACTGTCGATGCCGTTCTTAATCGATTCCGCCATGGACTGGGCGAACGATTCATAATACTTATGATCCTTCACAATCCCGAACAAATCTCCGGCATCGCTTACAATGAAGCCGTCCATTTCCCATTCGCCCTTCACAATCTCCATGACTGCCGGATGCAGGATTACTGGTACGCCATTCACTGAGTTGTACGCCGTCATCATCGACTGCGCGCCGCCTTCCTTGAAGGCAGGTTTGAAGGCTTCCAGATAATACTCGCGCATATTGCGCGGATCTATGCTGGAGGAAGCCACTCCACGGTCAATCTCATTGTTATTACCGAGGAAATGCTTAAGCGTTGCTACCGCTTTCAAATACTTGGGATGATCGCCTTGAATCCCCTTCACGAGCGAGGTGCTTAGACGGCCGGTCAGTTCCGGATCTTCACCATAGGCTTCTTCCGTTCTGCCCCAGCGCGGATCACGCTCCATATCCACTGTAGGCGCCCATAAGGTCAGGCCGTTGACCGTCGGATTTTTCCGGTAAAACGCTCTGGCTTCGTCGCCGATTGCTTCACCGATTCTCTGCAGCAGCTCCGGGTTCCAGGTGCAGGCCAGTCCGCTCGGCTGCGGAAAAGAAGTCGCTTTGCCCAGCCAGGAAATACCGTGCGCCCCTTCCGTACCGTGCTTATAGCCGCCTACTCCTAAACGTTCAATAGCTGCTTGATATTGGGGCATCAGACTTACCTTCTCATCCAGCGTTAATCTGGAGAGCAGGTCCTGTACACGTTCATTCAGCTGCAATTCAATTTGTTGAAAGGGTAATGTTGCGGATTCCATTGAGATGACACTCCTTTTGGTCTTTATGATAACGGTTTCAACTATCCTCCCCATCATAAAAGATTCCCGCAAGGAGCAACACCTGAATAATTGACATAAAAATCAGTTCATAATTAGAGATTCGGGTGGGGGACCCGCTCCCCCACTCAATTCGACAGGAACTTCCGCGCATCCGGCGAGACGCCGGAGAGGTTCTGGTCTCCGCTGGTGATAACATAGGTACCTTCCAGAATCGTCTCAGGCGGACGGCCCCGCACCTCCTTAGGCGTGACGCCGTATCTGGCCTTGAACACCTTGTGAAAATAAGAATACGTGCCGAACCCGCAGCTTCCGGCGATATTTTCCAGCCCCAAGTCGGTATAGCGGATGCGCTCCAGAGCGTTGGACAGCCTGATTTCCTGGGTATAGTGAATAATCGTATACCCTGTAAGCTTTTTGAAAAGATGCACAGCGCGGGAGACACTAAGCCCGGCCGCCGCTGCAACCTCCTCCACCCGCAGCGGGCGCAAGGCATGCTCGTTGATATACCGCTGCATCAGCAGCACCATTTCATTGGAACGCACCAGCGGGTCCTGGCGGGAAACGGACTCCTCCGAGAGGCGGTCGAGCGACAAGCATAAGGCGCACAGCAGATGCCGGATCAGCTCGGGATTGCCTTGTACAATCCGGTGCTGTTCGATGCTCAGCTGCTGCCATAGAGAGAGCATTCCGGCATCCAGATGGATCCGCTGCTGGATCGGGCGGGGCCGGGTCTTCCACCACTGTTCGATCCACGAACCTTCGCAGAGCAGATAATAATCCCCGCTCTCAATATTCCCGTCCATGGCCTCCACCTCTAAATGATAAAGCTCACCAGGGGGGTAGATCAGCAGATCGCCGGGCTCAATGACTTCCATTTTCCCCTTGACCAGCGCTCTGCAGCTGCCCATCACCTGCAGCCGAAACAGAAAGAAGGGCGGCGGCGTAAAGGATGTTTTGTAGGGCAGGGTATGAAAAGAGTACGCGCAGGCATGCAGCTTCAAATCCATAGTCTCACCGTCCCAGCCAAATAGTAGAGGTTTTCGAGCAGATAAAACATTCTTTAATCATCAACAATTATCTATACTATAACCAAATGAAAGATAAAGCTGCAAGCTGATTCTGAAGGAGACATTCCCGCCCCTATGTTGAACCGAACACGCAATCTTTTCCTGATCACAGGCTATCCTGTATTTTTGATCTGCATGATGCTGCAAGGGATGGCTATATCCATTAGCTCCCCATTTTTGGCTGTCTATTTCACAACTAAGCTGGGGGTATCGGCAGCTACCTTTGGTGTTTTTACGGCAATAACCATTATAAGCGGCGTATGGCTCAGCATGTCGATTGCCAAACGCTCGGACAGCGGGCTAAACCGCAAAAAACTGATGGTCACCGCCATGTTTTTCAATGCGCTAGCTTTTTCCGGATACCTCATTATTCATGAGTTTTATGGACTACTGTTGTTTATGACCGTATTCACGGCTCTCGGTGCCCCGGCCATGCCACAGCTCTTCGCCAGTGCACGGGAGGCTGTCAATGCCAGCAAATCCGCTGATCATGCCTTAGCCAATTCAACGCTTCGCTCGATGTTTTCACTGGGTTTTATCGTCGGTCCGCTGGTGGGCTCGGTTCTTATCCATTATTTTGGATTCCAGGGCATCTTCACGAGCACCACGCTGATTTTTATCTTGAATGCTATGTTAGCTCTTTTCTTCATAAAAGCTCCTGCCGCTCCGCCAAAAACCGTCAGACAGCAGCCCAAGCCCGTAAGATTGCATCAGAATCCCCGGGTCCTGGTTCCTTTTCTGGTGCTGACGCTGCTATATTCCGGGCATTGGATCAACAACCTGAACATTTCCCTGTTCATTACGGATACGCTTGGCGGGGATATGCAGAATGTCGCATCGGTATCCAGTATTTGCGCACTGCTTGAGATCCCACTGATGCTTGTACTGGGGCTATTGTCTGCTAAATATTCCGCCCGGCTGCTCATGGTCTGGGGAATTGCGCTGGGTGCAGCTTATTACATCGTCGTGCTGTTCTCAACTTCATTGTGGCAGATTCTCGCCGGACAGGTACTGCTGGCCTTCTTCGTAGCTGTTATCTCCGCTATCGGCATCAGCTATATTCAGGATTTGCTTCCCGATTTGCCGGGATATGCTTCAACACTGTATACGAATTCAACGACCATCGGCAGGCTGTTAGGAAGTCTGGCCGGAGGCGCAGCAGCACAGTGGTTCGGATACCGGAATGCCTATTGGGTATGTCTGCTGCTGGGCCTGCTCTCTCTGGCTTTGCTTGCACTCCCTCAACGTTTGACGGCAGAAGAGGGGACCCGTTCTACCAGCATCACATAACAGGAGGAACCTGCGATGAAAATTATACTTGTTGACGACAACCCTATTGTGCGCACTGAGCTTAAGCTGATGCTGGAGCAACTGCCTTTTGAATATGAAGCGATTCTGGAAGCGGCCTGTGATTCGCGGGCCATCCGGCTGATCGAACAGCATGAACCGGATCTTATTGTGACGGATGCCAAGCTGCTGATCAGCGAAGCCAGTGCGATAGAACGTGTGAATGGAAATCAGCCTCACGGCAAGATTGTTGTGACCAGCAGCCACGAATTTGTCCTGGATGCCTTTTGCAAAGGCGGCATGGATGCTCTGCTGAAACCTGTTGCCAAGGAAGAGCTGATGTACGTATTGCTTAGAGCGGCAAGCGCTACGGGGCATGAGAGTATGTATGATGAGCAGACGGGGGTTGCTCCGGCGGGGTAGTTGTTGTATGAAGAATAAGGCTACATGAAGAACTCTGCGTGAGATTCCTTAGACATTTCCAATAAAACAACTCCGATAATGAACAGGTTAATCATTATCAAACCAATAGTCTGGAATCTCCAATTTTTACGGGTGAATAATCGCGTGAATAGAAACCCTAGTGAGATTCCTTCCCCTATTAAATTCATGGGTAACAGTATAATAGACATAAGAGCCAATGACAGAATATATTCCGATATCAATCTTCCTATAACCAATAATCCAAACAGACCCAAAACATGCACCCAGGGCCACAGGACCAAGATTGTACTAATCTTGTTGGAATCCTTAATTAAAAATCATGAATAGCTCCTGCTTATAACAAAACAAAACCAGCCGTCACCGGCTGGTCTGCAGTAGTATACCTCCTATTCTACGACCGGGTTTCTACTTTATATCCTTGCAGCAAATCTTCCCCCAGTTACACCGTCGGAATCGTCCCTCCGTCAATCACATATTCACTGCCAGTAATCGAAGCAGCCCGGTCAGATACTAAGAAAGCCACTAACTCGCCAACCTCCTCAGGCAGTCCCGGACGGCCAAGAGGGATACCGCCCAGTGAATCCATCAACTGCTTCAGTGCAGCTTCCCGGCTTCCTGCCGCCTGGGCAATCCGTTCTATCATTGCTTCCGCCGCCTCAGTCTGGATAAAGCCCGGTGCTACGGTGTTAATGCGGATGCCACGCGGTGCAAATTCATTGGACAAGCCTTTGCTGTAGTTGGACAGCGCAGCTTTGGCAGCAGCATAAGCCAGTGTAGTTTCATACAGCGGCAAGCGTCTCTGAATCGAGGAAATATGTACGATGACACCGTAGCTCTGCTCCAGCATCAGCGGCAGGAGCCCGCGGTCCAAGCGGACGGCTGCAAGCAGATTCCAGTTCAAAGCCTGAAACCAGTCATCATCGGTCAGAACAAGCGCTCCGCCCGGAGGTGTGCTGGAACCTCCTACATTGTTCACCAGAATATCGATGCCGCCAAGCACTTCCTTCACCCCTCGGATGACCTTCTCCACCCCTTCAGTAGTAGCAATATCCGCTTGCACGAAAAGCTCTGGCTCCGGCAGACCGGCAGGCCGTGTACGGGCAGTCGTTAATACAGTTGCACCGCTTCCCGCCAGCCTTTTGGCAATGGCCTCCCCCATGCCCCGGGTACCTCCGGTCACCAGTACTCTTTTCCCTTCAAATTCATGTGCGGTATCCTTAAAAGCTATATTCATTTCTTATCCTCCTCTGAATGAGTTACCGCTGTGGAGACACCTTCAATGATAAACCCACGGTAGGTTCCGCCCCGAAGCCGATGCTGTACCGCATCTTGATACGCTGGACTATAATACCAGGCCTTGGCCTCCTCAAAGCTGGGAAACTCAAGAATAGCTGCTCCTTCCATAGCGGGGCCCTCTATCACTTCATGGGTCCCATACATGGCAAGCAGAGTTACGGGGTGGCCCGCCAGACCGCCAGGCGCTTTTTGTGAATAGATTCCGAGCTCTTCCGGATTTTGGCTTTGCTCGCGAATAAAGATGACAAATGCACTCATAGTTCTCCTCCATTCTTCTATTGAAGTGCCTGCTGATCTGCTACAGGAATAGTTTACACCGCCCCTTTATATAAGTATAATT
>NZ_LVWH01000042.1:0-7381 GCF_001909045.1 Paenibacillus sp. P3E
AAGTCAATGACTAAAATGGGATTATTTATAAAAAATACATTTTTATATGTTGGAGAACTGTGAGTACAATCTATTCCAGAAGGAAAATCTTCATTCCGTACCAGCGGTTGAAGACATACGCTGTACTGTAAAACCAATTCTGAAGAGCCTGTTGTGGGAAATCCGCACGCCGGGTTCTGTGGGGGTTAGGGTCACCAGTTGGATGTCATCTTACCTGGGTTACCTCTAGTGAAACTGAAATAGAAATGGACCGGATGATTTTCATTAATGGTATACTTTAGCAAATGTTCAACTTCCATCAGCCCTGAAAAGGAGGCTTCATGTGATGAGTCCACACCTTTCTTCAAAATGGCCGCGCCTGCCTAAGGTGGTCAGCAGACGTACCATGAGAGGATTCCTTATGCTTTTAACCGTCTTGCTGACCCTGTTTATATTTACAGGCTGCTCCCTGCTGCCTTGGAATAAAGATTCGGCAAACCATCCGAAGATCAGCCACAAGCTGAACGAGCAGGAGGATGTGATCAACCGCAACAGCTTAGGTACGGAGAATCTGGACAAACTGGATGCATTTATCGAACGGGGGAGCGGAGTTCAGCGGGTGGTGCAGCATACCATTGAGGGTGATCCGATATTTAGGGTGCTGGAGTACAAGGGAGGAAGACTGCAATACACCGTCGACACAACGGAGGATGCCTTTGGCACACCTGAGGTGCGTACGGTTTCCTGCGCAGAGCTGGAGCGGGTGGAGACCAATACCCTGCTGACATATACGCTGACAGGGTGCGATGGCGAGCAAGCAGAGCGGCAGCTATTATCGATCGAATATGATGTGGCGAAGCAGGACCGGTTCGAGTTTGTGCTGAAATATGGAGTGGACCGCAAGAATGAGATCAACACTGGGGAGCAGAAGCTGGTCAAGGACTTGCGGAATGGTTCAGTGGCCGAAGTTAATGATTATACATTGCCGGATAAGGACCGCCAGAGTATTTATCGCGAGCTGGTGCTCAGTAGTGACCTGGAGGAAGAGAAGCAGCTGTCCACAGAATGTAACAGGAAGCCTTATATAAGCTATGAGCTGACGGTCCAAATCAACGGCGCTGAGCGTCATTATGTCTGGAGTGAATGCGACACTAGCACGGACGGCCTGAGCATGACCGGGGTGGCACAGTTCATCATAGACACGGTTGAAGCCAATGAAGCCTTTAAGCAGCTGCCGGAAGCTGAGGGCGGGTACGAATAAGACAATAATCGGATGAATCTGCACAGCAAAGCCTGATATAATTTTAAGGAATCAAGCTATAAATCGGCGATGAGCTGTACGTGCGAAATATTTTTAATTACAGGGAGGTTCAGACATGCCACAGCGTGTGCTGCTGATAGAAGACGACGAGGCGATAAGTGAAATGGTGCGCTCGTATTTGGTAAAAGAGGGGTATGAGGTGGAAACGGCATTTGACGGTGAGGCAGCGGAGAGGCTGTTTCACCGCAGCGGCGCCTATGATCTGGTTCTGCTGGATCTGATGCTTCCCAAACGAAGCGGCAATGATGTGCTGCAGACGATCCGCCGGGACAGTCTGGTGCCTGTACTGATCATGTCCGCAAAGGACAGTGATGTTGACAAGGCGCTGGGCCTGGGCTTCGGCGCAGATGACTATATTACGAAGCCGTTCTCGATGATCGAGCTGGCGGCACGGGTGAAGGCAGCGATCCGCAGGGCCGGATATGCCGCTGCAGGCAGTGCCAGCCAGGAAACGGCTCCGGTGGAGGCGAAATCGAACAGGATATCGCTGCGCGGACTCACCGTGGATTTTGATAATTTCTCGGCACTGAAGAACGGTGAGGAGGTCAAGCTGACCGCCAAGGAATTCCAGATTCTGAAGCTGTTCGTGAGCAGCCCCGGCCGGGTGTACACCAAAGCACAGATTTACAGCAGTGTCTGGGAAGACGATTATTACGGGGACGAGAATGTCATTAATGTACATATGCGCAGATTGCGTGAAAAAATTGAAGATGATCCATCCAAGCCGGAATACATCAAAACATTATGGGGCATCGGCTACAAGCTGGGGGATGTGCTGGAATGATGGCTTTGCTCAGTGTGGCTATCCTGCTGTTGCTAATTGTGATCCTCTGGCAGTACCTGCGTCTGCGGGAGCATTCCCGCCAGCTCGAATATATCCATACCAAGCTTGAGGGAATTGTGGACCGCGGCTCCCACGAAAGACTGCTGCTGTTCAACAGCGATCCTCATCTGCAAAAGCTGCTTACCGATCTGAACCGGCTGCTGGACGTCAACCACAAGGGTGCAGTGGAACTGGCCAAGCTGGAGAAGTCCATGCGCAGCATGCTGGCGAATATTTCTCATGATCTGAAGACTCCGCTGACGGTGGTGCTTGGTTATATTGAAACGATTCTTCATGATCAGGCGATGACGGAAGAGGAGCAGGAGCATATTCTGCGGACGATTCACGGCAAGGCAGAAGAAGTGATCCGGCTGATGAACAGCTTTTTTGATCTGGCCAAGCTGGAGTCGGGGGATAAGGAGATCGCTCTGTCGCGGGTGGAGCTGGGGGAGATCTGCCGGCGGAACATTCTTTCCTTTTACGATATTCTGAGTGCCAAGGGTAGTGAGGTGGAGATCGAGATTCCGGATGAGGCGATGTACATCATGGGCAACGGAGAGGCGCTGGACCGGGTGCTATCCAACCTGCTGTCTAATGCAATCAAATACGGGGATGCCGGCGGAGTACTAGGACTTCGGCTATACAGCGACGGGGATCAGGTGTGCATCGAGGTATGGGACCGGGGGAAGGGCATCACCGAAGGCCACCTGGATAAAGTTTTTGAGCGGCTCTACACGCTGGAGGATTCCCGCAACCGGGATTATCAGGGGAGCGGACTCGGGCTGACCATCACCAAAAGGTTAACCGAGCAAATGAACGGCAGCATTACTCTGCGCAGTAAGCCTTTCGTCAAAACCGTATTTACGCTTTCTTTTCGCAGGCTGACCTTCTAAGAAGCCCTCCTGGTCTGGCGGTTATACCTGGATTACGGCAGCTTAAGATTTTCGTAAGATTCAGGTAATAAAAAAGAAAATTCCGCTGTGTACAATAAGAACCAGGAAGACAAACGAAGAGCCAAAGGGGATAACGGAAATGACTACCATATTGCGGACCTGGGATTTAACCAAGGAGTATCAAGGCAAAGAGGCTGTGAACGGCGTGAATATGAGCATCAAGCAAGGCGAAATCTACGGGTTCCTGGGACCCAACGGCGCGGGCAAAACCACTGTGATGAAAATGATCACCAATCTGGTAAAGCCGACGGCGGGGAACATTGAATTTTTCGGTGAAAGTATGACTGACCGCTCGTATGAAATGTTGAAGCGCATGGGCTGTATTATAGAATATCCGGTGTTTTACGATAAGCTGACCGCCAGAGAAAATCTTCAACTGCATGGAGAGTATATGGGCTACTACGATGCGAAGGCCATGGAAGAGGCGCTGGAGCTGGTGAAGCTGAAGGGTGTGGACAAAAAGCCGGTCAAGCAGTTCTCTCTCGGGATGAAGCAGCGGCTGGGCATTGCCCGGGCGGTGATGACGAAGCCGGAGCTGCTCATTCTGGATGAGCCGATCAACGGGCTGGACCCTATGGGCATCAAGGAGCTGCGCGAGGTGTTCCGCATGCTGAGCCGGGAATACGGAATGACGCTGTTGATCTCCAGCCACATTCTGGGGGAGATTGAACAGGTAGCCGATACGATCGGTGTCATCCGTGAGGGAATCCTGCTGGAGGAAGTGGCGATGGATACGATCCGCAGCCGGGATACGCAGTACATTGAAATGATTACCGGAGAGAGCAGCAAAGCGGTGTATGTTCTGGAGCATAAGCTGGGCCTCACCAACTTCAAGGTGCTGGATCCCCGGACCATCCGCATTTATGATGCCGTGCAGCAGAGGGAACTGAACAAAGCGCTGGCCGAAGCGGATGTGGAGCTGGAAAGTCTGAGTAAAAAGCATCATTCGCTTGAAGATCATTTTGTGGAACTGATGGGGGGTGAAGGTATTGCTTAAGCTAATTCAACTGGAAATTCGTAAAAACAAGCTGTTAGGCTTGCTCAAGGGTGTCGTCATTGCCAATCTGGCCATTCTTGCCTTCATGATTCTCGTCACCTACATCGACACGAGTGAAAATGGCGGCGAATTCAAGACGTATGCGGATATGTTCGAAGGTGTGTATATCTTCACCAAGGCAGCCTTTATCATTTTTGCTTCGGTGGTGCTGAGCAAGCTGGTAATCGATGAGTATAAGAACAACACCATTACTCTATTGTTCATGTACCCCATTTCCCGTAAGAAACTCATGACTGCCAAAATCATCATCGTGTTCTTGTTTACCGTTGTTAGTATTTTTGTCTCAGATATTCTGCTTAACGCCATTCTGGTGGGGATTAACTCCTTCACCCATGTGATTCCGGGCTCGCTTGATCTCAATAGTATTCCGTCAGAGCTGATCAGAATCAGTACCGACGCGGTATATGCAGCGGGTATTGGCTTAATTCCATTATTCATCGGGATGCGCAAAAAATCCGTACCGGCGACCATCGTTACTGCGGTGCTGGTTGTCAGCCTGATTTCCTCCGGCTTCGGTAATTTTCGGATGGGCAACCAGGTAGGGGTTTCTCTGGCACTGGCCCTTGTTGGCGCAGGTATCGCCTACCTGTCCATCCGGAATATTGAACAGAAGGATATTGCCTGAATTTTTTTGGAATCACGCTAGATTCACCTCCATCATTAGCATTCAGAGTTCAAAGGTTCCTCCGTAGATAGTAAGGATTTCCATATATCCTTGCTCATCTGCCAGAGGGACTTTTTTTGCTGGAAAACCGCATGGTGTCAATGTTTTGATGGCGGTCTGCTGCGGTTTTTTGCTATAATAGTATATATTTCAGCAATTTTTGATCATACCCAATAGTGGCTGATTGCAACTGCTACCTGAGGGCAGTCGAGATTGAGATTACATATATAGTTTATCCGCAGCTTCTGAACAGACGAACGCAAGATTGAAGCTCGGAGGAGGTGGGTTATGCCTAAAGAATGGTTATCCATTCTGAACCGGGTGCTTTCGGAGGAAAGTGCCTATAAAGTGTTATACGATCATCATCCTGATCTGATTATTGTGCTGGACAGGCAGGGGCAGTATGTGGACAGTAACCGTCCATTAGAAGATGCCGCTGGAACAGGTGCAGAGCTCCATAAGCAATCCTTTCGTGTGGTACCGAAGCTTCCTGGAGAAGAACATTTTGCCGCAGCACTCGGCGGTATCGGTTCCAGTTTTGAGTTGGAAGCTGAAGAGAGCACTGGAAGCAGCCTGACCACTATTACCTATGTGCCGGTAAAAACAGAAGAAGGAATCGCAGGTATATTCGCCATTATCCGGTATGACCAGAGCTGCAGATTGACTTTTTCGCTTCAGGAATGGTTCCACCGGCTCCTGACTGGGGAAGATCGTCCTCCCGTGGTTTGGACAGATGACCGGATACCAGAATTTGAAGAGGAGCGGGTTGAAAACGCTGCAGCGCAGGAACAGCAGAAGGCGGAACTGGTGCTGGAAATGTCCGAGGACAAGCATCTCGCTCTGATCCTCAACTCTGTTGCAGCGGGAATCTTTGGATTGGATACACAGGGCAGGACATTCTTCATTAACCGCGAAGGGTCTGATATGCTGGGCTATACGCCTTCCGAATTGATCGGCCGGAGCCTTGCCGATCAGATTCATCACATCCGTGGAGACGGGTCCAGGTACCAGCAGAGTGAATGTCCGATCTTGCAGACCCTGCAGGATGGCATTACCCGCAGCAAGACGGATGAAATTTTCTGGAGAAAAGACGGAACCAGTTTTTTTGTCAGCTACCGGATTGCACCGCTTCTGCACAAAGGGATCATATGCGGTGTGGTAGGTTCCTTCAGTGATACTTCCAATGAACGTGAGGTTCTCCGGGCCAAAGAAACGGCGGAGCAGGCAGCTCAAGCCAAGTCCGATTTTCTCGCGATGATGAGCCATGAGATCCGTACTCCGATGAACGGGATGATCGGGATGGCCGATCTGCTGCTGGAAACAGAGCTCGCGGAAGAGCAGCGTACCTATGCCGAGATTCTGCGCAGCAGCAGCTACAGCCTGCTCAAAATTCTGAATGATATCCTCGATTTCAGTAAGATGGAAGCCGGCAAAATGCCGCTGCTATCGGAAAGATTCGATCTGCGTGAAATGATTGAGAGCATCATTGATCTATTTACCCCCAAAGCGGAGGAGAAAAAACTCGCGCTGCGGTGGTGGGCAGATACCAGTGTACCAGCCATTGTGACCACGGACCCCAGCCGTTTACGGCAGATCATTGTGAACCTGGTAGGCAATGCACTGAAATTCACTGACCATGGAAGCGTAACCTTGTCTGTGAAGAATATCGAGCTGCCGGCTTCTCCGGAGTATCTGCTGGAATTTTCGGTAAGGGATACAGGGGTCGGGATTGCGGACAGTAAGCTGAATCTGCTGTTCCAGTCCTTCTCCCAGCTGCATCCGTTCATTAACCGCAAATACGGGGGCACGGGTCTTGGACTGGCCATCTGTAAGCAGCTGGTAGAGCTGATGGGCGGAACCATCTTTGTGGAGAGTGAAGAAGACCGGGGATCGACCTTCCGCTTCATGCTTCCTTTCGTCAAAGAAGAGATAGAGTCGGATATGACATTCTGAGTTAGCCTCTGCGTGCCAAACATCAGGAGGCGGGAATCCCCTACTAATTAACTCCGGCCGAGCAGCTGGAGGTTTTTATAGTAGGAAACAGCTCGTCTCCGGTGAACGCTATGACCGGGGGCTTGCTGTTTTTTTGTGCAGCAGCCGGTTATGTGTGAATTTAGTAGCTCGATGCGTTTATGTGTGAACTAAGTGGCTCGATGCGTTTATGTGTGAATACCAGATCAATGCGTTTATGTATGAACCTAGTGACTCAGTGCGTTTATGTGTGAACCTATCGGCTCAATGTGGTTATGTGTGAACTAAGTGGCTCAGTGCGTTTATGTGTGAACTACCAGATCAATGCGTTTATGTGTGAACCTAGTGGCTCAGTGTGTTTATGTGTGAACCTATCAGCTCAATGCAAGTTCGCTGTTGCTAAGTGGAAAAAGTAAACCTAATTCATTGAAATATCAGGTAAACCTTAAGTTAAGTGGAAAAAGTAAATCTAAATAAATCGGGAGCGGCTAAATGGGGTCATTTTGGTTATTTCCTCAGAATGTAAGTGGATACATTCCACTTACATTCTGAAAAAGAACAAAAGACAAAAAAATAGGTGGAGAAAATCCACTTAGTTAGAATCGTGAGCTCC